>JAJFMR010000282.1 GCA_020696915.1 Rhizobiaceae bacterium
GACGCCGACAGCGCCTCGGTGACCGCGAACGGCCGCTCCACCAGGCGCATGCCCGCCTCGCGCGCCACCTGAAGGATCGCGGCTCGGGTGATGCCGCTCAGAATGGAGTGCGAGAGCGGGCGCGTCACGATGCTTCCGTCGGCCGTTATGATATAGGCATTGTTGGAGGTGCCTTCCGTCACCAGGCCATCTTCGACAAGCCAGGCATCGTCGGCGCCGCGCCGCTTTGCCTCCATCTTGGCCATCGAGGGATAGAGAAGCTGGACGGTCTTGATGTCGCGCCGCTGCCAGCGCAGGTCGGGCAGCGTAACGACCCTGATGCCGCTTTTGGCGAGCGGATTGACGAGCAGGTTTTTCGCCTGCGTGAAGATGACGAGCGAAGGCGTGACGTCGTCGCCTGGATAGGCAAAATCGCGGTCCGCAACACCTCGCGTGACCTGCAGATAGACCAGGCCTTCGTCGAGCGCGTTGGCCCCGACCACTTTGCGGATGGCCGCCAGCAAGTCTTCGTCGGAGAGCGGCGCGCGCATTTCGAGTTCGCCAAGCGACCTTTTCAGCCGCCTCACATGTCCGTCATAGTCGATCAGCCTGCCGCGCAGCACGGCGACGACCTCGTAGACGCCATCGGCAAAAAGAAAACCGCGATCGAACACCGACACCATCGCCGCGGATTCCGGCACGATCTCGCCGTTAACATAGACTTGCCGCATGAATTCCTCGCTCGGAAAAAGCGCAACCTAGCCGAACCTGCGCGTTTTGCGAATGCCGGGATCCGCTTGCGCTTCCGGTGCGGACCGTGGGAGGGGAAGGGGGACTACGCAACCGGCGCTACTGAGCCAGACCTGACGGATGCGGCAAAGCCAGTCTCATGGGACCCACCCTGCCGTTGCCGATACAGGGCCGTTACCGAAAAGCCGCAGATCGCCGGCGCCGCGGCACACGGACGACACCGATCGCGGCTAAGCTTGGCACACGCATGCGGGACGCCGCCGGCGCCGGCGATGCGAGGAAGGGATACGGGCATGGCAGAGCTTGATTTCGGCTGGGGCCGCACCAGCAGGGGGCACGGCAAGCATGACCAGATTTCTCTCCGCACAAGCTGGGAGGTTGGCGAGACCGCCCGTCACTTTCAGCGGCTCTTCAACACGCCGCTGCTTGGCTTCGTCGGCCATGTGGTGAAAGTGTTTGCGCCGCCGGCGTCGATCGGCTTGCTGTTCGAGTTCGGTCCGGGCATGCGCGACAAGTTCGTGGAACTGGTGGACAAGCGCGCCTTTCCGCCCCCGACGGTCAATAAGGCGATCACCGCGAAGCCGTCGGCGCCGGGGGTGATGATCCCCGACAATCCAGGCGTCGAGCACCGCGACGCCTGGTGGCGGCAGGCCGCCGCGGGCGCGGCGATCGGCGCGAGCTTTCGCGAGGAAGGGACCGATACGAGCGTGCACATCGCCTTCAATTCCACGCTCTGCGACGTCCATGTCGACCGCAGCGGCTTCGTCGTCAACAAGGAGGGCTACGCACGCTGGGACCTCAACAACCTGCTGCGCCATTTCACGGTCGATCTCGCCGGCGACAAGGCACCATGGCTGCTCGCCTCGATGGCGGTACTGGACAAGCGCAACCGTCCGGTCTTCCAGGCGACGCTGAGCCCATGGCTGGCCGTCGACCTGCCCTCGAAGGACGGGCCGGACAGGACTGCCATCAAGGTCGGCCTGGCGATTACCGGCGTGTTCTAGCCAGGTAAACTCGGATCAGGCGCGCCTTCGCAGAGCAACCTGTCGAGCTACAGCTAGCGGGCAGGAGGTTGCCAGTTCAAGAAAAAGCCGACGTCACCGGGCATTCCGCCCGGGAAATTGATGATCATGGCCTTGAGCTTGAAGCCATGGGGTTTGCCATAGGCGAGATAACGGTTGTAGAATTCCTTGGCCTTTCCCTGCAGCGTTTGGGGCCAGTCGGGATCGTTGCTGTTGATGGCTCTGCCACGGTCCGAGCAAAGATCCGACGCAAAGCTGTAGACGAGAGCCTCGTACTTACCCTCCTTCACCGCGTTCATCACGAGGCGGCGAACGGTTGCGATCTCATTCTCGCTAACCTGCCCCTTGAGAAACCCTTCCGTAAAATCGTCGAGCTGCTTCTGCTCCCGCTGTTTTTGCTGCTCGGCCTTCCTGGCTTCCGCCATTCTCTCGTCAACCAGCATCTTCCGGAGGTCGCTCGCGCTTGGCGGCGGCGTTTCTGAACCGGTGCTCTTGATATCAGGCATGGCTGCCGATCCTCTCGTTTGAAGTCGGGCGGGACCTTTTCTTGCGGTTCCCGCCTTCGGTCACGGTCTGGGTGAACACGTCGGGAACGAGTTTTCTCGGCGTGGCATTCTCGACGTAGTTGTCGGGGCGCTTCTGCCGCTTACCGAGCTTCGGCTCTTCGAACTCCACATGCTTGTAGGAAATCGAGTTCAGGAGATGCGAGATGCAGTTGATGCGCGCCTGCTTCTTGTTGTCCGATGGCACGATCCACCACGGCGCATGGCTGGTATCGGTCATCCGGATCATTTCTTCATAGGCGTGGCTGTAGTCCCACCAGCGTCGGTACGATTCGATGTCCATCGGGCTGAGCTTCCATTGACGCAGCGGATCCTGAATCCGTTGCCGGAAGCGTTTCTCCTGCTCCTCTTCGCTCACGTCGAGGAAATACTTGAGCAGCGTGACGCCGCTCTCGACGATTGCCGCTTCGAACCTGGGCGCCAGCTCCAGAAAGCGCCGGGCCTTCGACTCGCTGCAGAAGCCCATGACCCGCTCGACCCCCGGACGCGTGTACCAGGAGCGATCGAATATGACGACCTCGCCTGCCGCAGGCAGATGAGCGATGTAGCGTTGCATGTAAACCTGGGTCTTCTCGCGATCGCTGGGGGACGGCAATGCCACCACGCGGAAGACGCGTGGACTGACTCGCTCGGTGATTCGCTTGATGATGCCGCCCTTGCCCGCCGCATCCCTCCCCTCGAAAATGACAAGGATCCGCGCTCCGGACTTCCTGACCCAGGCTTGCAGTTGGGCAAGTTCCACCTGCAGATACCTCAGCCTTTTGTTGTAGTCCTCTCCCCATTTGACCTCGACCGGGCCTGAAGGGCCGCGGCCGTTTCCCTGCTTGCTTCGGGCTACGCCGCGCTGCGAGCTGTTTTCCTTGACCATGGCTTTTTCTCCCTGCCACTCACTCCGCTGATCTGAAGGAACGGTCGGCTTCCTCGAGACTGTCGAACACCATGTCGGCGCCGAGCCGCGCAACTGTGCCCGCGCGGACCAGCATGGCGCTTGCCTCGCCGTGAAGTTCGGCAAGACCGAATCTCATTCCGAGCCCCGCCAGTTCGGCATGTAGATCGATGAGCATTGCGGCGGCCGAACTGTCGATCTGCGGGACCGCACTGGCGTCGATCAGCAGCCAGCGTGCGTCGGGCTGCAGGCCTTGCGCGATTGAAAGGATCCGGGACTTCACATAATCGGTGTTGAAGAACAACAGGCTGCCTTGGATCAGGCAGATGGCCAGCCCCGGTACGGGCTCGGCGTCTGCCGTACGGTGCAGCTTGAAAAATCCGCTACGCCCCGGCACGCAGCCGAGAAGGGCGACCCGAGGATACATCAGCTTGTGTAACAGATAGGCCAGCGTGGCCACGATGGCGATGACCACGCCGTTCAGCACACCAAGGCCGATCGGTCCCCACAAGGCGATCAGAGCGAACAGGAATTCGATCCGGCTGATCTGCCAGAGTTGCCTCAACGCCGCGAAATCGATCATGCTGATCGCCGTGGCCGCCAGGATCGCGCCGAGCGCGGGCATGGGCAGGATTCGCAGGATCGGGCCGAGATAAATGACCGTTGCGACCAACGCCGCCGCCGCCACGATGCTCACCAGTTGCGTGCAGCCGCCTACCGAGGCGTTGACCGCCGTCCGCGAGTCGGAGCCGCTGACCGGGAATGCCCCGAAGAAACCGGCAGCCAAATTGGCGGCGCCGAACCCCGTAAGCTCGGCGTTAGGGTCGACGGCATAGCCGCCCCTGGCGCCGAAACTGCGCGCAGTGACCAGGCCGGATCCGAAGCTCACCAGGAAGATCGCCGCCGAGCCGAGCGCGAGCATCGCGAAGGGAAGATCTGGTGCACGAGGCAAGGCAAATGCGGGCAGGGTCGCCGGGATATCGCCAACGACGGCAACCCCCCGCTCTTCAAAGCCGAATGCCCAGGACAGGATAACGCCGAGCACCACCACGATCACCGGGCCGGGGACGGGGAACCGATAGGCACGGGCGGCCAGCAGCAAGGCGAGCATGGTCGAGGCGAGCAGCAGCGACAGCCAATGCACCTGCGCAATTCCCTGCAAGAGTTCGAGAACGGGTGCCAACAGCCCATCCGCTTGTATTTTCAACCCGGTG
>JAJFMR010000283.1 GCA_020696915.1 Rhizobiaceae bacterium
TCGCGCATCTGAGGCGTGTCCTCGCCCATGAACCTCGCCAGCATGCCGGTCTCGCCGGCCACCGGGCAGATGCAGTTGACGCGGATGTTCTTCGGCGCAAGCTCGACGGCCATGGACTTGGTGGCGGTGATGGCCCAGCCCTTCGAGGCGTTGTACCAGGTCAGCCCGGGACGCGGGCGCAGTCCGGCGGTCGACGCCGTGGTGAGAATGGTGCCGCCGCGCTGCCGTTCCATGACCGGGACCACCGCCAGGGCCGCGTAGTAGACCGCCTTCATGTTGACCGCGTAGATCAGGTCGAAGCTTTCCTCGTCGACGTCCAGCAGGTCGCCATTGCGGTGGGTGTAGCCGGCATTGTTGACCAGTATGTCGACCCGCCCGAAGGCATTCTGCGCGGCATGGACCATCTCCTCGACGTCCGAGCGGATGGAGACGTCGGTGGACACCGCGATCGCCGCGTCGCCGATCTCTCCGGCCACGCGCTCTGCTCCCCTGGCGTTCAGATCGGCCACGACCACCCTGGCGCCCTCTTCGGCGAACCGCTTCGCCATGCCCTCGCCGAAGCCCGCGGCGGCCCCGGTGACGATGGCGACCTTGTCCTTCAGGCGCATGCGGCGTGTCTCCTCCACACGGAGCCGCACGCGAACCATCCGCCCAGGCCTTTGCAGCATGTCCGCTTTTCACCGAATAGCGGAAACGCTCCGTGTTCCCCTTCTGCCGCGGTTGCGGAGGCAGAACCCCGACGCGCTCTTGCTGGTGGGATTGCGTCAGCCATGATTGAACACGATCGTCTTGGTCGCCGACATGTCGTAGAGGGCCTCGAAACCCTTCTCGCGGCCGTGACCCGATTTCCCGAAACCGCCGAACGGCAGTTCGATGCCGCCGCCCGCGCCGTAGCCGTTGACGAAGACCTGGCCGGCGCGCACGCCCTTCGCGACGCGGTGCTGGCGGCCGCCGTCCCGTGTCCAGACGCCGGCCACCAGCCCGTATCCGGTACCGTTGGCAAGCCTCACGGCTTCGCTTTCATCGTCGAAGGGAAACAGCGACAGCACCGGCCCGAAGACCTCCGCCTGCGCGATCTCGGCCGCCGGGTCGACGGGGCCGAACAGCACGGGCGCGAAATAAAAGCCGCCGGGCGGGGCGCCGGCAACCACGCTGCCGCGCGCCAGAATGGGCGTCCCCGCCGCCTCGGCGGCCTCGGTCATGGCGGCGACCCGCGACCTTTGCCGGACACTGATCAGCGCGCCGAGATCGAGGTCCGCGTCATGAGGCCCGGCCGCGAGCCGCCCGAAGCGCTCGGCCAGCGCGGCGGCCAGTTTTTCGTAGACCGGCCGTTCGATCAGGATTCGGCTGCCTGCCGAGCAGGTCTGGCCGCCATTCTGTATGATGGCGCCGACCAGGACTGGAAGCGCGGCTTCGAGGTCGGCATCGGCGAAGACGATCTGCGGCGACTTGCCGCCGAGCTCCATGGTGACGCCACGATTGTTGACGGCTGCCGCCTGCTGGATCGCCGTGCCGGTCGGCGGCGAGCCCGTGAAGGTGACGTAGTCGACGCCCGGGTGACCGGCAAGTGCTGCACCGGCCTCCTGCCCGTAGCCGGTGACGACGTTGAAGACGCCTTCCGGAAAGCCCGCTTCGAGCGCCAGTTCCGCAATGCGCAGTGTCGACAGCGCGGCGTCTTCGGCAGGCTTGACGACCAGCGTGTTGCCCATGGCGAGCGCGGCGCCCAGCACCCGCGCCAGGATCTGCATCGGATAATTCCAGGGAATGATCCCGGCCACGACGCCGTGCGGCTCCCGCAGGGTCAGCGCCGTATAGCCCGGCAGGAAAGGAATTGTCTGGCCGTGGATCTTGTCGCCGGCGCCGCCGTAGAATTCGAAAAAGCGCAGCACGGCCGCAACATCGGCCTTGCCCTGCGTGAGCGGCTTGCCGGTGTCGCGGGACTCGAGCGCGGCGAGCGCCGCTGCGCTGGCTTCGACGCGCAGGCCGAGCCGGGTCAGGAGCCGGCCGCGCTCGACCGCCGGCATCCGCCCCCACGGGCCCTCGTCGAAGGCGCGCCGCGCCGCCGCCACGGCACGGCCGACATCGGCACGGCCCGACGCAGGAATCGAGGCGAAGGCGCGCCCGAGGGCCGAACCGCGGCGGCCGCTTCGACAGATCGGGTGCTCAATCGCCGAATCTCCTTGAAATGACCATGCCCGGGTTCTACTGCCGCTTTCTGGTCGGCGGCAATCCCGGCCGCGGCGGACAACCGCGCTCGCTATGACCGTCAAACGCCGAAATGTCTGCCGCTGGACTTTCTAAATCGATTTGCATAAGGGATCGCCAGCGCTGTGACGGAACCGGACATGACCAGCCAGCTCATCCCCGTCGAGCCGTTCGACTTCATCATCTTTGGCGGCACCGGCGACCTCTCCCAACGCAAGCTGCTGCCGGCGCTCTATTACCGCCAGTGCCAGTTCTCCGAGCCGACGCGCATCATCGGCGCCTCGCGCAGCAGGCTGTCCGACGACGAATTCCGCGACGTTGCGCGTCAGGCGATCGCCGAGCACGTGAACGGCGCGGACGTGGACCAGTCGGAGGTGGAGCGGTTCGTTGCGCGGCTCGCTTACGTGCCGGTCGACGCGAAATCGGGCGAGGGTTTCGACAGGCTGCGCGAGCTGCTCGGCGACAGCCGTTCGATCCGGGCCTTCTATCTCGCCGTCGCCCCGTCACTGTTCGACGAGATCTCCGCGAGGCTCAGCCATCACGGGCTGATCACGCCGAATTCGCGGATCGTGGTGGAAAAGCCGATCGGCAGGAGCCTCGCCTCGGCGCATGAGCTGAACGACCGTATCGGCCAGGTTTTCGGCGAGCACCAGATTTTCCGGATCGATCATTATCTCGGCAAGGAGACGGTGCAGAACCTGATGGCGCTGCGTTTCGCCAACGCGCTCTACGAGCCGCTGTGGAACTCGGCCCATGTCGACCATGTGCAGATCACCGTGGCCGAGACCGTCGGGCTCGAGGACCGCATCACCTATTACGACACTGCCGGCGCGCTGCGCGACATGGTCCAGAACCACCTGCTGCAGCTGCTGTGCCTGGTGGCGATGGAGCCGCCCTCGTCCACCGAGGCCAACGCGGTGCGCGACGAGAAGCTGAAAGTGCTGCGCTCGCTGAAGCGCATCAACGGCCAGGACGCCGCCAGAGCAACGGTGCGCGGCCAGTACCGGGCGGGCGCCTCGGCGGGCGGGCCGGTCCGCTCCTATCTCGAAGAGCTCGGCTCGAAAGCCAGCAGCACGGAAACCTTCGTGTCGCTGAAGGCCGAAATCGAGAACTGGCGCTGGGCGGGCGTTCCCTTCTATCTGAGGACGGGCAAGCGGCTGGCGGCCCGCGTCTCGGAGATCGTCATCGAGTTCAAGCCGATACCGCATTCGATCTTCGACGAGGCGGCCGGCAGCATCAGCGCCAACCAGCTGGTGATCAGGCTGCAGCCCGACGAAGGCGTCAAGCAGTACCTGATGATCAAGGATCCGGGGCCGGGCGGCATGCGGCTGAGGCAAATCCCGCTCGACATGAGCTTCGCGCAAAGCTTCCACGGGCGCGCGCCGGACGCCTATGAGCGGCTGGTGATGGACGTGATCCGCGGCAGCCAGACCCTGTTCATGCGACGCGACGAGGTCGAGGCGGCCTGGAACTGGATCGACCCGATCCTCGACGCCTGGTCGGAGGGTCGCCAGGAGACACAGCTCTACACCGCCGGCACCTGGGGACCGTCGGCCTCGGTCGCGCTCATCGAACGGGACGGCAGGACGTGGCACGAGAGCAACTGAGAAACGGCCGCGAAGTGCTTCGCTTCGGCAGCCGGGGCGAACTCGCCCGGGGCCTCGCCGGCCAGGTTGCCGACGTGCTCGGCCAAGCCGTCTCGAGGCGCGGCGCCGGCTTTGTCGCGGTCTCCGGCGGCACCACGCCGGCGGCCTTCTTCGCCGAACTCGCCGGCCGCCCGCTCGACTGGGAGAGGATCGTCGTGACCCTCGTCGACGAACGCCTGGTGCCGCCGGACTCTGCCCGGGCCAATCAGCTTCTGGTGAGGGAGCGCCTTCTGGTCGGTCCGGCCGCCCGGGCCCGGTTCGTGCCGCTGTTCGAGGGCGGAAGCACGCAAGGCGCGGGGGCGCGGGCTGAAATCGCGCTCCGCGACCTGCCCTGGCCGCTCGATGCCGCCATACTGGGCATGGGCGTCGACGGGCACACTGCCTCGTTCTTTCCGGATGCCGAAAATCTCGAGGCGCTCCTCGATCAACACGGGGCGAAAATCGTGCTGCCGGTGAAGGCGGCGGGCGCCGCAGAGCAGCGGCTGACACTGACAATGCCGGCACTTGCGAAAGCCGGCCTGCTCGCGCTGCACATCGAGGGCGAGGAAAAGGCCGCGGTGCTCGACCGGGTGCTGCTGGACGACGAGACGCTGCCGGTCGGCGCCGTGTTCGACCAGGCGACCGTGAAGGTTTTCTGGGCGGCGTAGTCGGTGCTGCGGCATTGCCGCAGGCGCGGCTCACTCGAGCGTCAGTTCCGTTCGCTCGCCGGCCCTCACGGTGACCGCCATTTCCCTCGCCGCGCCATCGCGCTGACGCTTGCCGACCACGGCATAGTCGCCCGCCGGCAACGTCACCCGGTGGCTGTCGGAATAGGCGAGACCGAAGGATTTGCGGTTTCCCTGAATGTCCTTCCTTGCGGAAAAGACGGCGATCTCCGAGAAGCCGGGCGCCGAAACGGCGAGCACGCCGGCGCCGAGCACCGCCTCGACCTGCTTCGCTTCGCCGGCGCGGATGCTGAAAGGCTGCTCGACCGAAGCCTCCTCCAGCCGCGCGATCACCACATAGTCGCCGGTGGGCAGGTCGAAGGCGCTGTCCGGCCCATAGGTGGTGCCGACATCCTGCCGGGAGCCGTCGATCTTTTTCGCCGCCTTGACGACGTTGAAGGCGACGCCCGCCGCCTCGACCCTGTCACCGCCCTCCGCATACCAGGCATTGACGACGACATGCCCGACCCCGACGACGATGTCCTTCTCCACCGTGTCGCCGGCCGCCAGCATGATGGTCTCGCTGACCTCGCCGCCGCCGATCTTCACCGTCACCTTCTGCTCGCCGGCCGGCAGCACTTCGCTGGTGTCGCCGTAGAAGGTGGCGGTGCGCTCCCCCCCAGGATAGTCGACGACGACGGCCGCGCCCTCGGCGACGGCGGCCCCTTCGGCCGGGCGCGGGTGGATGATCAGCCTGCCGGCGTCGAGCACGAAGACGGGTGCGGCGGGTCGATCCTCGTCGAGCGTGACCTTCCGTTCGACCTCCGCCTGGCCGAGCCGGGCCGTGACGACATAGTCGCCGGGCGGCAGCGATCCCTTGTAGGAATTGTACTCCGTCGTGACATACGCGCCGCTGCCGCCCGCCGCGTCGGCCTTGCGGATGACCCAGGACTGGCCGGCGTCGCCGAGCACCGATCCTCCGTCGCCCAGCACCAGTGTCGGCGTAAAGTTGAATTCTGGCGCTGTCGGCTCCGGCGCGGGCTCCGGCTCGGGGGTGGGCGCCGGGTCCGCGGTCGGAGCGGGTTCGGCTGCGGCTTCGATGGTGACTGCCGCAACCAGCGCCTCGCTAAGACCTGCCTCGTCGGCGGCCTCGATGTAGCGTCCGCCGGTATTCTCGGCGAGGCAGGCGACGTCCCTGCCCTGCTCGGCGGTCAGCCCGAAGCCGACCACATGCGCGGTGAAGTCGATGCCGCCCTGCTCGAGCTCGGTGGCGACGGCGCAGGGATCGGCATTGCAGGTTTCGATGCCATCGGTGATGAGGATCACGGTGGCCTTGACTCCGGTGTATTTCAGCGATTCGGCGGCCTGCCTGACGGCGGCCGACAGCGGCGTCTTGCCAAGGAACTTCAGGCCCTCGGCGGCCGCGGTGATGGCGCCGGCGCTGGCCCTGGCCGGCGGCACGACCAACTCGATGTCCTCGCAGGAGCCCTTCTCGCGGTGGCCGTAGGCCATGAGGCCGAGCTCGAGTTCGGCGGGCAGCCTCGAGAGCACCCCGCGCAGCGTGCTGCGCGCGATCTCGAGCTTCGGCCTGCCGTCGATCTGGCCCCACATCGAGCCCGACGCGTCGAGAACGATGATCGCCCGGTCGGCGGCGCCGGCCATCGAGCTCACGAAGAGGACGGGCAACGCCGCCAATATTCCGCGCCAAGCTCGCGCCATGCCGTCACTCCCCGGGAATCAGGCCGCATGGCCTCGTGGCCGAAGGCTAGGTGAGCTGCCGCGCCGTTACAAGACAGACAGCCGTCTCCCATCCCTCTCCCAGGCTATCGCACCTGGAAAAACCGCAACGCGAGGGAGGGGAGAG
>JAJFMR010000284.1 GCA_020696915.1 Rhizobiaceae bacterium
CAATTCGGCGGCTCCATTTCGGCCGAGCACGGTATCGGCCAGCTGAAACGGCAGGAACTGATTGCCACCGCTCCGCCACTGGCGATCGATCTGATGCGCCGCGTCAAGGCGGTGTTCGATCCGGCCGGCATCATGAACCCAGGCAAGATTTTCTGATGTCGTTTCGCGGTTCCGCTACAGCGGAGTGCGCTGGCGGAACGGACCTGCGCCCGCAGATGGCGCCTTTGAGTCCGATCGGCACAATTTGAGCGACTTTCTTAAGCCCGGGGATAACGTCCCGGGGCTACGGTCAACTCTGCGAAGAGACCGGGGAAACCGGTCCGCGAGAACCGGCGAGCCGGCTCTCGGGAGAGACAGGAAGGCACCCGAAGATGAGCACTGGACTGAAGCCAGTCTGGGCGGGCCGCAACATGCGTCTCGACCCGTTCCGCCTGCCGCAGATGGTGAGCTACGCGACCTGCGACGATTTCGGCGACGTCACATTCAGCATCGACCAGCGCGGCGCGATCGTGCGCCGCATCCTCCAGAAAAGCCGACTCCCGGCGACCGTCGTCATTCCGGCCAATGGGTTTCGTGGTGTCGCCGCGCGGGCCATCGAAAACGAGGACAACGCCGTCATCGTGACGCTCGAGTTGCTGCACCACGATCCCATGCTGTCGGTGCCGCTTCTGGTGGCCGACGATTTCGACGACGTGGCCGCCGACTGGCGCGCCTGGGCCGAGGCCTATGGCCTGCCGATGCTGCTCGTCGAGGCCGACGGCGCTGCCCGAACGCTCGAGGAATCGCTGGGCGAGGCCATCAGGGCGCTGCCCGCCAGGGAGCGTCGCAGGCGCGGTTCGACGGCGCGCCGCCCGCGCTTCCTGGCCCGCCGTCGGGCGGGAGACCTTGGCCTGCGGCTCGTCATCGACGGCCAGGAGATAATCGCGCCGGACTGACGCAGCAGGCGGGTTGAAGCGGAGTTCGCCGCAAGAATCGAGAAGCGCGCTCTGCCGGTGCCGGTCCTGTCGGCCGTCGGATTCATCCGACGCGATGCCACTTCGGTCCGACGCCGTAGCCTTCCGGATCTTTCCTGTGCCGGAGGCCACGGCGCCGCCGCTCCGTCGCTCAGACGAACGGCGCCAGCGCCATCCACAGGCTGCCGGCGAGAAGGCCGATGAAGATCAGCCAGCCGACCACCGAGTTGGACTTGAACAGACGCAGGCACTGATCGGCGTCGTCGATATCGAGCGTCGCGATCTGGCGGGCCATGTGGACACCGGCGGCAACAAGCCCCGCCATCGCCGGCAACGGCACCTCGGCTGCGGCGAAGGCGACCGCAAAGAGGATCAGCGCGCCGCCGTAGAGGCCGGCCAGCCAGTGCTTGGTGCGCTTCCCGAACAGAAGTGCTGTCGATCGCACGCCGGCGATCGCGTCGTCTTCCTTGTCCTGGTGGGCATAGATCGTGTCGTAGCCGATGACCCACAGCACCGACCCGGCATAAAGCGCGATGACCGGCCAGTCGAGCCTGCCGAAGGCCGCCGCCCAGCCCATCAGCGCACCCCATGAGAAGGCGAGGCCGAGCACGAATTGCGGCCAGTTGGTGATGCGCTTCATGAATGGATAGATCGACACGACGGTGATGGAGGCGATGCCGAGCACGATCGCGAAGCCGTTGAACTGCGTAAGGACGGCCAGACCAGCGAACGCCTGCAGCAGGAGGAAGGTCCAGGCCTCGCGGCGGCTGACCTTGCCCGACGGCAGGGGCCGCGAGCGTGTCCGCTCGACCTCGGCGTCGATCCCGACATCCACGAGATCGTTGTAGGTGCAGCCGGCGCCGCGCATCGCTACGGCGCCGATCATGAACAGCAGGAGGTGAAACGGCGACGGCAGGAGTGTCGGCCACGGATCGCCGGGCCTTGCGCCGGCAGCAGCGGCCAACGCCGCCGACCACCAGCACGGCCATAGAAGCAGCCACCAGCCGATAGGCCGGTCCCAGCGCGCGAGTTGTGCATATGGCCACAGAAGCCGCGGCAGCGCGCGATAGACCCAGTGGCCGCTCGGCGCGTCGGCGACCCGCCCTTGGGCTGCTTTCGACTGAACCTCGACCATGGGGTCCAGTGACAGGCGCGTGCCGGGCCGTCAAGCCGGCCGAACGCCGGCTGAACCGGCATGCTTGACCCTGCGGCGCCGCCGCCATACGCGTGGGCGGCAGCAGAGCGGAGCGCGGCATGAATGTCCTTCTCATCGGTTCCGGCGGCCGCGAGCATGCGCTGGCCTGGAAGCTTGCCGCCTCGCCGCTGCTGACCAGGCTTTACGCCGCACCCGGCAACCCGGGAATCGCACGTGAAGCCGAACTCGCCAGTCTCGACATCGCCGACCACGCCGCAATCGCATCGTTCTGCCGGGAGACCTCCATAGACCTGGTGGTGGTGGGCCCCGAAGCTCCGCTGGTCGCCGGACTTGGCGACGATCTCAGGGCGGCCGGGATCAAGGTGTTCGGCCCCTCCAGGGCGGCGGCGCGGCTCGAAGGCTCCAAGGGCTTCACCAAGGATCTTTGCGCGCGCCACGGCATTCCGACGGCCGCCTATGCGCGTTTCGACGATGCCGCCGCGGCGCAGGACTATGTCCGGCAGAACGGCGCGCCGATCGTCGTCAAGGCGGATGGGCTCGCCGCCGGCAAGGGCGTGACCGTGGCGACAAGCCTGGATGAGGCGATTGCGGCAATCGACGATTGTTTTTCGTCCGGCGGCGCCGGCGCCGAAATTGTCGTGGAGGAGTTCCTGTTGGGTGAGGAAGCCAGCTTCTTCGGCGATATCGGCCCCAATACCGGCGGCATGGGTGCCTATTCGCCGGCTCCGGTGATGACGCCGCAGATGATCGCCCGCACCATGGACGAGATCGTCGCGCCGACGCTCCGCGGCATGGCCGAACTCGGCGCACCGTTCTCCGGCGTTCTCTTCGCCGGCCTGATGATCACCGCCGAAGGGCCGAAACTGATCGAGTACAATGTGCGCTTCGGCGACCCCGAATGCCAGGTTCTGATGATGCGCCTCAAGGACGATCTCCTGGTGCTGCTCGAGGCGGCGGCCGACGGCCAGCTCGCGCATATGTCGGCGCGTTGGCACGCGGACTCGGCACTGACCGTGGTCATGGCCGCGAAAGGTTATCCGGGCACACCGTCAAGGGGGTCGGCGATCCGCTGCCTGGAGACCGCGACTGCCGGTGGAGCGCAGATCTTTCACGCCGCAACCGCGTGGCGCGACGGCATGCTGGTCGCCGATGGCGGACGGGTGCTGAGCGTGACGGGAACCGGTCGGACGGTCTCAGACGCCCGCCGCCAGGCCTATGATGCCGTCGCTCGGATCGACTGGCCGGATGGCTTCTGCAGGACCGACATCGGCTGGCGCGCCATCGAGCGCGAGGCGGCCGGTGGGCGGCCCTGAGACGGCGGCCGCTCCTCCCGGCGGCTCACGTCTTCATTCGCCGGGCAGCACCGTGGCGATCCGCCCGAAGGCCGTGCTGCCGTGCGCCGCTGTCCGCGGAAGCAGGCCGGCAAGCAGCGGCGGCAGGGGCCCATCCAGCAGGAAAACGGGCATTCTGCTGCGGGCAAAGGCGAGACCGCCGGCCGGTACACGCAGCAAGGACCGCGTCACCACGGCGTCGGCGAAGCCTCTTTCGATCGCCTGGGCAACCTGGTGCCTTACCCGGTCCCTTTCGAGAAAGCGGGTGCGCTCCATTCTTGCGGAGTGGGCATGATAGGAAGCCGTGCGGACGCTTGTCGGCTCCGTGGGGGGGACCTCTTCATCGTTGACCGGCAGAAAACTGTTGACCAGCGATCCCAGGCCGGCACGGACCGGCTGTTTTCCGGCCGCCAGAAGCGAGGCGAAGGCCGACGTCCCGGCGGGCGTGCGGGCCGGCGCCGCTGCCGGGAGCTCGACTTCCGCGAATTGCAGGACGACTTCGGCGCCGGCCAGCGCGGCTTGACGCGGGAAGGGCACCGGTACGCTCACCATCGTGTCGGCGGCGGTTCCGAGGAGACCTCCGAACGGCCATTGCTCCCGCAACTCGTCGGGGCTCATCGCGGCGACGTTCACGTCGATGTCGAGAGGGGTGCCCTCCACGCGGTAGGGGCAGGAGCTCTTGTCGCAATTGGCGTGGGTCGCGAACTGCCAGAGCGCGTAGCTCGGCCAATTGCCTTTCGGAAAGTGAGATCCGATCTCCGGTTTGTAGCGGGCGTACCATAGCGGCAGCCTCGACAGCAGCCGGTAGCGGTCCCGGTTAGCAGCAATGTAGCTCGCCGTGTTGTCGTTGGTGTAGAGGATCGGAAAACGCCCCGTCCGGCGCCGGATCTGGCGGACGAACTCCTCCGCGTCCTCGAGCGACATCCATTGCTCGGGATCGTTGTCCTCGATGTCGAGCGCTATCAGATCGTCAGGGGCGGGTTCGGCGAAAGCAAGGAAATTGTTTGCCTGCTCCACTGGGTTTCCGGGCCGGCCGAGATGATAGGCGCCCCATTTGAGGCCGAGCGCCTTGGCCACGGTGCGGCGCGTGTGGAACAGCTCGCGCGCCACTGCGTGGCGCTTCCACAGGGCCTTGCAGAGCCGGATCTCGTCTTCGTCCCCCTTGCAGTAATAATCGGGAGGGAGCCCGTCCGAAGCCTTGTTGATGAAGCCGGCGATGCGCTTGTTCTCGACCAGCTTGTGCCAGTCGATGGAGTTGTACTCATAGGCATCGATGACGAGAGCGCGATCGACGCGCTTCCATGGCTGGGAGAACTCCGAGCCTGCCGCCGGCGATCCCGTCAGCCAAAGGCTGCCAAGCATTGCCAGCGTTGCACCAAGAACGCGATGCACCGAACCAAACACTGACGACAATCCCTCTTCCCCCGCTGCACATGATGAATGGCTAAAGTTAACGAAACGCTTTGCATGCCATCAGGGCGATCGTGTGGCGGTTCGCCGTCTTCGATGTGGCAATCCGGACGGAGTTGTCTGCGTGCTCCCGCGCCATCTGATAGGGCGCCCGTTGATCAAGCCGCCCGATGGCACCGGAGGCCTCCGCCCGAAGGGCAGCCCAGCATTCGAATCAGGAGCAGACTCTGACCGTGCCTGCACAGATCAACCCTGCCGTCACACGAGGTCGGGGGCGCTCTCAAATTGACGCTCGTGCAGAAAGAAAGTAGCCGTTGCCGGGCGCGGATGCGGCGCGGCGCAACCGACGCGGACGGCGTTTCACGGCGACCGGCAGAGGAGCAGAAATAATGTATCGAGCGCCCGTCGAGGAAATCGCCTTCACCCTCAAACATGTCGCCGGGTTCCAGTCTGCGCTCGATGCAGGACGTTTCGGCGGCCTGACAGAGGATCTGCTCGACGCGATCCTGGAGGAAGCCGGACGCTTCGCCAGCGACGAGATCGCGCCGCTTCAGGCGGTGGGCGACGAGGAAGGCGCGGTGCTGTTGGGGGCCGACGTCACCATGCCCAGGGGCTGGAAGGATCTCTACCGGCGCTGGCGGGAAGCGGGCTGGAACGGGCTCTCGGCATCCGAATCGTATGGCGGCCAGGCGCTGCCGCACGCGCTCGGCGCAGCAGCGCTCGAAATGTGGAATTCCGGTTCGATGGCCTTCGCCATCGGCCCGACTCTCACCATGGGCGCGGCCGAGGCAATCGACAGGCACGCATCCGAGGGGCTGAAGAAGCTCTATCTCGGCAAGCTCGTGTCCGGCGAATGGACCGGCACGATGAACCTGACCGAGCCGCAGGCGGGCTCCGACCTGAACGCTGTCCGAGCCCGGGCCGAGCCCGCCGGCGACGGCTCCTGGCGGCTCTTCGGACAGAAGATCTTCATCACCTTTGGCGAGCACGACCTCACCGAGAACATCGTCCATATGGTGCTGGCGAGGGTGCCCGGCGCGCCTCCCGGAACGCGCGGCCTCTCGCTGTTCCTGGTTCCGAAATTCCTGGTCGGCGAGGATGGCAGCATCGGCCGTCGCAACGACGTTTTCTGCTCAGGCCTCGAGCACAAGCTCGGCATTCATGCTTCCCCGACCTGCACGATGGTCTATGGCGACGGCTTCACCGAGCCGAAAGGCGCGGTCGGGTGGCTCGTCGGGGACGAGAACCGCGGCCTGGCATGCATGTTCACCATGATGAACGATGCCCGGCTGGCGGTGGGAATGCAGGGCGTCGGCGTTGCGGAAGCGGCATCCCAGAAAGCGCTCGCCTATGCCAGGGAGCGGCGCCAGGGCAGGGCGAGGGGATATCGCGGCGACGGGATGTCGCCCATCGTCCATCATCCCGACGTGCAGCGGATGCTGCTCACCATGCAGGTGATGACGCGCGCGGCCCGGGCGATCAGCTATTCCTGTGCGCTTGCCTCCGACATGGCGGACGCTGCCGAGGGTGCCGGGAAGATCTACTGGCAGGAGCGCGCCAACCTCCTGACGCCGGTCGCCAAGGCCTTTTCGACGGATGTCGGCGTCGAAGTTTCCTCGCTTTGCATCCAGGTGCACGGCGGCATGGGCTTCATCGAGGAAACCGGGGCGGCGCGACTGCTCCGCGACGCGCGCATCGCGCCGATCTACGAAGGCACGAACGGCATCCAGGCAATCGACCTCGTGACGCGCAAGCTGCCCCAGTCGGGTGGCGCGCACGTGCATGTCTATATCGGCGAACTCCTTGAAATTGTCTCGACCGTCGAGACCTCCAACCGGCACGAGTTCGGGCGCACGGCGGCAGAACTCCGGGCAGCGCTGCAGGCACTGGCGCAAGCCACGCGGCACCTCCAGAATCAGCTGGCCGAGGGGCGAACCGACCAGGCGCTGGCAGGAGCGACGCCTTACCTCCGGCTTTTCGCTCTGGCGTCAGGCGGCGCCGCGTTGGCACGCGGCGCGCTGGCCGACCGGTCCGGTTCGCGCATTGCGCTCTGCCGCTTCTTTGCCGAGAATCTTGCGGGCGAGGCGGTCACGCTGAAGGACCGCGTCGTCGGGGGAGCCGACAGCCTGACCGTGGCAGGCGCCGCTCTTGCCGGTGAGTGAGTACGA
>JAJFMR010000285.1 GCA_020696915.1 Rhizobiaceae bacterium
GATGCGCTCGCCGTCAATGCGGCGCATCTGACGTCGGTCATTCTTCGCGAATGCGCCTCGCTGGACCAGGCACTCGAATTCCTGCATCACCGACGGCCAGAGGCGCTGGTGTTCGGGCCGGGGGCGGGCACCGGCCGCGAGTCCGGCGACCTCGCAATCGGGCTGATCGCCGCTGCCGCCGGCCTGGTTGCCCATATCGTCTTCGACGCCGACGCGATCACAGTGCTTGGCGAGCGGCGCGACGAGTTCCTGGCGTCTCCTGCCGAGAGCAGGCCGGAATTGCTGCTGACACCACATGAGGGCGAGTTTCGGCGGCTGTTTCCCGACCTGGATCGCGGCCGTTCCAAGCTGGACAGGGCAGTGACTGCGGCCCGCACGGCGAACGCGACGATAATCCTCAAAGGCCCGGACACCGTCATCGCAGCGCCTGACGGCCGTGCTGCCATCAACTGCAACGGCACGCCGCTGCTTGCCACTGCGGGTTCGGGCGACGTGCTGACCGGCATCGCCGCCGGACTGCTCGCACAGGGCATGGCTGCCTTCGAGGCGGCCTCGGCGGCTGTCTTCCTGCATGCCGAGGCAGCGATCCGCTTCGGGCCCGGTCTCATTGCCGAAGATCTGCCTGCTGCGCTGCCGCCGGTGCTTGCCGCGCTGGACGAGCGGGCAAACCCATTCGAGGGGAGGAGGGCGCCAGGGGAATGGCCGCGACGACAGCCCAAAATTTAAGGTTAATTTTATCGCCGCTTCTCACGATTCATTAAGCGTCTTTCGCAACGTTTCGCCGGTAACCTCTTGTTAGGCTTGGCGTTTAAGTCGAATTTTATTGGTATTCGATAGTGTCGCGATCAAGGTGAGAAGAAAAAAATCACCGGGCGACAAACGAGAGGCAAAACAATGATCAATTCGCGTCAGGCGGCGAAGCCCGCTGTCGTATCGGACGACCGCCGCGAGGCTATCCGGTCCCTCTACATGGAATCTCTTCAACTGGTCGAGAGACTGCACCGCCGTCTTCTCGACGTAATAAAGGACGAATTCGATCGCAATGGCCGCAGCGACATCAACGCCATCCAGGCGCTGCTGCTCTTCAACATCGGCAATGCCGAACTCACGGCGGGCGAACTGCGCTCACGCGGCTACTATCTCGGATCCAACGTCTCCTACAATCTGAAGAAGCTGGTCGATCTCGGCTTCATCAACCACCAGAGGTCACGCATCGACCGCCGGTCGGTCAGGGTCAGCCTGACTCCGAAGGGTGCGGCGGTCGCCGAGGTCGTCGGCGGGCTCTACGAGCGGCATATCGGTTCGATCGAGCAGGTGGGCGGCATCAATGCCGAAGAATTCAGGCAGATGAACAGGGCGCTGCAGCGGCTGGACCGGTTCTGGAACGATACCATCGCCTATCGCATGTAGGCGCCTTCGATGCGACACGGGGACATGTCCCCCGCCCGGCACGGCCGTTGCAGAAATGTCGGCGGCCGTTCCCTTTTTCGGTCACCGGCAGCTCATCGTCGCTGCAGCCACGTTGGCGCCATATTCGGATGAGACCCGGGTAAGGTGCAACACGCAGGGGGTCAGGCGATATGGTTGGCCATTTGTTAAGATCGGCGATCTAATGTCGCCTGCCAGTTCTTTTTTGCGTTGAGAATTTCAGAAAGAGCACCCGGAATGACGATGAAAATCAGCCGCCGCCTGTTTCTGTCCGGTGCAGGCACGATTGCCGCGACCACCATGTTGACGGGGGCCGCCGGTGCGCAGGACGTGATCGCCGACATCCTCCGTTCCTCGCGACGCGGCAACTGGAACGATCAGTTCGATGCGCGCGCCAGCCACGGCGACAAGGTCGCTTCCAACCTGCCGATCTTCTCGCCGATGACCGTCGTTTATGTCGAGCAGGCCATTTCGCAACATGCCAGCATCCTCGCGCAGGGCGGCTGGCCGATCGTGCCGGCCGGAAAGAAGCTTCGGCTTGGCGTGGTCGACCCGGACGTCGTGCTGCTTCGCAAGCGGCTCATGATGTCGGGCGATCTCGCGACCGCAGCGGGAATATCGGAAGCCTTCGACACTTACGTCGACGCGGCGGTGAAACGGTTCCAGGCGCGCCATGGCCTCCCCGACGACGGCGTATTGGGCAAGTACAGTTACGCCGCCATGAACATCGGCGCGGACGTTCGCCTCGGCCAGCTCGAGACGAACCTGGTGCGACTGCGCTCCATGTCCGGCTTCCTCGGCGACCGATACGTGATGGTCAACGTGCCGGCCGCCCAGATCGAGGCCGTCGAAATGGACCGCGTGGCGCTTCGCCATACGGCGATCGTCGGCAAGGTCGATCGGCAGACCCCCATCCTCAATTCGAAGATCAACGAGATCATCGTCAATCCGTACTGGACCGCTCCGGAGTCGATCGTCCGCAAGGACATCATTCCGCTGATGCGCAAGAACCCGCAGTATCTCGCCGAGAATCACATCCGCATCTACGGGCCGGACGGCTCCGAGCTCGATCCGGCGACGATCGACTGGTCCACGGAGGACGCGGCGAAGTTCATGTTCCGCCAGGATCCGGGCGCCGGCAACGCCATGGCTTCGGTGAAGATAAATTTCCCGAACCCGCACGCCACCTACATGCACGATACGCCGCAGCAGAGCCTCTTCGACAAGCTGATGCGCTTCGATTCGTCGGGCTGCGTGCGCGTCCAGAACGTCAGGGATCTCGTGACCTGGCTGCTGCGCGACACGCCGGGCTGGGACCGGCAGCATTTCGAGCAGACGATCAAGAGCGGCGAAAGCGTTCCGGTCCAGCTGGCCGAACCGGTTCCCGTCTACTTTACCTATGTCTCGGCCTGGTCGACGGGGGACGGCGTCGCGCATTTCCGCGACGACATCTACGGACGTGACGGGGTCGACGAGCTGCAGCTCACCTCCGCTCTCTAGGTTTTTCCGCCGGGAAGGGCAGGGCGCCGCGCCGCGTCAGGCGCCCCTCTCGCGGCTCGAGCCGGCCACTCGCATGCGGCATCGCCGCTGAGCACCAGGCGGAAGCCGCCTTCCGGACCGCGGCGCAATCCGGATATCGAGCTTCGCAGCGTGGACGTGGCGGCAGCCCGGCAATCATGCTATGGGCCCGCGTCCCCGCATCAAGGATGATCCCATGGCATCGGCACTGGCTGCTTCGAAGTCCTCCGACAGCTTCTTTGAAATCCCCCTCGCCGATGCCGATCCCGATATCTTTCGTAGCGTCCGCAGCGAGCTTGGGCGTCAACGCCGTGAGATCGAACTGATCGCCTCGGAGAACATCGTATCGCGGGCCGTGCTGGAGGCGCAGGGCTCGATAATGACCAACAAATATGCGGAAGGTTACCCGGGCAAGCGTTATTACGGCGGCTGCCAGTATGTCGACGCCGCCGAGGAACTGGCCATCGAGCGGGCGAAGAAACTGTTCGATTGCGGCTTTGCCAACGTGCAGCCGAACTCCGGCAGCCAGATGAACCAGGCGGTCTTTCTGGCGCTGCTTCAGCCGGGCGACACGTTCATGGGACTGGACCTCAGCTCCGGCGGACACCTGACGCACGGTTCGCCAGTCAACATGTCCGGCAAATGGTTCAAGGTGGTCTCCTACGGGGTGCGCCGCGACGACCATCTCCTCGACCTGGATGCAATCGAGAAGCAGGCACATGAAGCCAAGCCGAAGCTGATAATCGCCGGCGGCACGGCGTATTCCCGCTTCTGGGACTGGCAGCGCTTCCGCGAGATCGCCGATGCCGTCGGGGCCTATCTGATGGTCGACATGGCGCATATCGCCGGGCTGGTCGCCGGCGGCGCGCATCCTTCGCCCCTGCCGCATGCGCATGTCGTGACGACCACCACGCACAAGTCGCTGCGTGGTCCGCGCGGCGGCATGATCTTGACGAATGACGAGGACATCGCCAGGAAAATGAACTCGGCGGTGTTCCCGGGCCTGCAGGGCGGGCCGCTGATGCATGTGATTGCCGCCAAGGCAGTGGCGCTTGGCGAGGCACTCCGGCCGGACTTCCGTGACTACGCGAGCGACGTGGTGGCAAATGCGCGGACGCTTGCCGAAGTGTTGCGGGAAGGCGGGCTCGACATCGTCTCCGGCGGGACCGACAACCATTTGATGCTGGTCGACCTGCGGCCGAAGAACGCCACCGGGAAGCGCGCCGAAGCGGCGCTCGGCCGTGCCAGCATAACCTGCAACAAGAACGGCATCCCCTTCGATCCGGAAAAGCCCTTCGTCACCTCCGGCATCCGCCTCGGTACGCCGGCGGGGACTACGCGCGGCTTCGGCGCGGCCGAATTCCGGGAAGTCGGCCGGCTGATCGCGGAGGTGCTCGACGGTCTCAAGGCCCCGAATTCCGACGACGGCAATGCCTCCGTGGAGAAGGCGGTGAGGGAAAA
>JAJFMR010000286.1 GCA_020696915.1 Rhizobiaceae bacterium
TGCGTGAGGCGGTCGCAACGGGGCCCAGCAAAGAGAAACGTATCCGTGAACACGGTTGCGAGCTTGTCGCGCAGTGCCTTGCGCAGCAGCCGGCGTGCGCGATACAGACGTGTGCTCACCGTCTGAGGTCGCAACGCCAGAAGAAAAGCCGTTTCGTCAATGCTCATTTCCTCGACGTCGCGCATGACGAAGACAATGCGGAAGGGCTCTGGCAGGCCACTGACGGCCCGCTCGAGGAGGCTGCGGATCTCGGCGAGTGCGGCCGCCTCTTCGGGATCAGGCTCGTGAGCGCTGAACGGAGCAACCATGCCTTCGATAGCTTTTATGTCGACGGTGGGCCGCCTTTTCCGACGTCGCGCCAGCGCCTCGTTCAGCGCAATCCGGGTAAGCCAGGTCGACAGCCGCGCCGCCGCGCGGAAGTCGGACAGATGCGTGAAGGCGTTGATATAGGTCTCCTGAAGTACGTCCTCAGCCTCGATGTCGTCATTCAGAACGGCGCGGGCGACCCGGTGAAGCCGCTGATTGTGACGCTTGATGATCAACAAGAATGCGGCGGGGTCGCGTTGTCGCGCGCGTTCAACCAGCCCCGCGTCGTCAAGATCCTCGATTCTCACTTCCTCGGTGGGCCCGGCCGGCTTCATCACAGGCTCTCCAGAAGTATCAGCTTACTGTGAGATAAGTGAGATGCCCCAGTTTGCCACGAGATAAGCGAGATGCCGCGCCCCCATGCCTGCGTGGGTACGCCAGCTCTACGACAGCAATTCGTACAACCGGGTCTGAGGTATGTTCGCGATGCGGTCTACCTCGGCCAGCCAGGCCTGCGGATCGATATCGTTGAGCTTGGCGATGGCGATCAGCGTGGCCATGCCGCGGAACGCGCGGCACCGCGCTCGGAGCCAACGAAGAGCCGAAACTTGCGCCCCAGCGCAAAAGCCGCGAAGCGCACGTACGGCGGCTTGCTGGTGAGGCAGATCCGCCGCACGAAACCGGCGAAGCGGCCCAAACGCCGGAGCATTTAGTAGACCGGCCTGGCGACCGAGGCCGAGCGCGACAGCCTGGTTCGTCGTCATGCAGCCATTGTCGCGCTCGATGTCGAACAGCGCGTCGATGCGTTTGACCGCCTCCTCCGCCACCGGCGAGATCGCCGCAGCGTTCTTTCCTCGGCGTGGATTCGCGGCGATGTCGGCGAGTTCGAAGAACTGCCGCCCTGCATGAGCCCAGCACAGGGCCGGCGTGATCGCCCTTGGCCCGCGGCGGCTCGGAAAGGCCGTTATAGCCGACATAAGCATCGGTC
Source organism: Rhizobiaceae bacterium (assembly GCA_020696915.1). GTDB lineage: Bacteria > Pseudomonadota > Alphaproteobacteria > Rhizobiales > Rhizobiaceae > JAJFMR01. The sequence continues at coordinate 1,295 of JAJFMR010000286.1, forward strand.
CGCAGGATGCGCGTAAAGCGTTGAAGATGATGCTCGGATGCTCGCTGCGGTGATCTGCCAGGCGGGGTCTCGCCAGTCGACTCCGGAAAACAGATAACTTGGCTGCGCGGTCGAGATCGTCACCGCGCCATCGGCGGCCCGGACGGTCGCGCAAAGAGATAGTTCTCCTAGTTGCAGTTGGTTCTGTAGCCGCTGTAACGAATAACTTGCCAATCTCCCTCTGTTGATCGATAGTTCTCTTTTCGATGTTTCGTTGATGGCGGGGTGTGATCATGTATCGCAACTGCAATCGGCTCTTCGGTCTACTGATCGCCACCAGCGTCATCATGAGCAACCCGGCGGCGGCGGGACAGACTGGTTTCGGTGAAAACGGTCTCGTGACGATCGACGTCCCGGGCTTTCCCGACGTGAACGGCGTCGATATCGCGATCGATCACCTCGACCGGATCGTCGTCTCCGGAGCGGTCGGCGACTTCTTCGCCCTTTTCAATACCCAGGAAGTGGCCGTGGCGCGCCTGCTGCCCGACGGCAGCCTGGATGCGACCTTCGACGATGACGGCCGTGCAGTAACCGCATTCGGAGGCTCGTCCATCCATCACCGCGGCGGGCTGGCGATCGACGATCTGAACCGGATTTCAATTGCCGCATGGACAGTCAACGTCAGTCCCGGGGCCCTCGACTTCGGCGTTGCCCGCTTCACGTCCGACGGGACGCTGGACCTTGCCTTCGACGTGGACGGGCACCTGACGATCGCATTCCCGGATGCCGACTCCCACCCCGACGACCTGGCGCTCGCCGCCAATGGCGACGCCATTGTCGTAGGATCGGTGAATCCCGAAGACGGGCCGGAGATGGGCGGACTTGCACGCCTTGATTCCGCGGGCGCGCTGGACGGGGGTTTCGGTGCCGGCGGTCTGGTCGTTACAGATTTTCCGACGCACGAAATGCTAACCGGGTGGCGGGGCATTGCCATCGACGCGGATCAGAGGATCGTGACTGGCGGCGCTGCCATGGATCCACGTATTGCCGCTGCGGCACGCTATCTGCCCGACGGGAACCTCGATGCCTCATTCGGGGACGCCGGACGCGTCCTCGTCGACTTCGGTCAACTGTCGGAATTCAACGCCGTTGCACTCGACCATGAGGGGCGGATCGTCCTGGCGGGCTGTGTCCTGGTGCCCGGTTTCTCGACGCGGGGCTTCGCCGTGGCGCGACTCGATGAGAACGGCTTGCCCGATCCCGCCTTCGGCACGGACGGGCTGGTGGTTACGCCCTTCGACGGACTCGAGGAGGACGAACCGGGCGGTTGCGCGATGGCTGTGAAGGTCGACGCGAAAGGCCGCATCGTCGCGGCCGGTTTCGCGCCGGATCTGAACATTCCGGGCCAGAGCGGCTATGCGGTGGTCCGCTACCTCGCAGACGGCAGCCCCGACCCGACTTTCGGCAATGGCGGGGAGGTCTTCACGACCTTCCCCGGCCAGGGTCACTCCCAGGCAGGCGGCGTCGCCATCGACGCGCAGGGCCGGATTCTCGTTTCAGGAGCCGTGCGGGTCGGCGAAGACAATTTCATCGGTGTCGCCTGCTACAACGAATACGGTTTTGCCTGCCGCGAGCTCCCCTTCGAATATGCCGCGAAGGTCGTCTGCGGCGTGCCGGAGGAAAGCCGGGCCGGGCCCGTGGCGCGAGGCTCCTACGCCACCACCGTCAACATCCACAATCCGGGCTCCCAACCCGCGAGCTTCTTCAAGAAGATGGCCTTCACCCGCCCGCCCGACGAACAGCGGCCGGGCGAGGTCAGACCCATCGCCGAAGACATGCTTCGATACGACGAGGCGCTGGCGGTCGACTGCCCCGACCTCTGGCGCCGCCTCTTCGACATCGATCCGCCCGGCCGCTTCTTCGAAGGCTTCGTCATCATTCAGAGCGCCGCCAGCCTGGACGTGACGGCCGTCTATACGACGACGGCCGTCGATGAGAACGGCAGGCCAACCGTGCACAGCAGCATCGACGTGGAGCGGATAGAGGAACGGATTCCGCCCCGGGATCTCAACGTTACCAAGGCCGCCGAGGTGCTGGAATTCCCGTTCGGCGACAGGCTGCTGTTTCATGCGGTCCTTTACACCGTGACGGTTGCCAATCCAGGAGAGCAGCCGGCTCTCGACGTCGCCATAGCGGACGAACTGGTGCTGGAGACCGCCGATACTGTTGGAGTCTCGGCAATCCTGGAAGCGCCCATCGATGTACCTCCGGGCGTTCAGGCGGGCACGCCGGCGAGTACGCCGCCAAGCTCGTCGATCGACTTCGACGTCGGCCTGCTCTCAGGCGGAGACGAAGTGACCGTGCGGTTCTGGGGCGTTGCGTTGAACTACATCATCGGCGACATGCCGAGCGCGCTGCTGCGCGATACCGCGACTGTTTCGGTCGGGGCAGGCGGCCCGGGAGGGGACAGCGTGACGATTGAGACGACCCTGATTCCTTGACGTGCGGGAGACGAGGAGCAGCAATGAAACCAGTTTCCAGTCTCCGGCGGGCCGCCTTGTGCGCCGCGCTGCTGTCGGCTTGGTTCCCGGAACATGCCGCCGGGCAGGATCAACCCCTCCCACGGCCACAGGCCGTCTCGACAGGCTGCGAAACGAGCCTGCGCGCCTTCCGGCGCTCGCTGGAGCGCACCGAGAAGCAACTGGACGGGACCGACGTCGAGGTTCGGCGCCGCGCCATTCTCGCTGGCGCCCTCGAAGGCAGCGACCTTGCCGTGGTGGTGCGCTGCCTTGCCGGATCGTCAGCTGGGAAATGAGTGCGATCGCAAGCCCAGCCGGTCGATGGTGCGCATGATGCCGCGCAGTTCGGCCAGGCCTTTCAGGCGCCCGATGCAGGAATAGCCGGGGTTCACCGGCTTGCCGATATCGTCGACGATGGCGTGGCCGTGATCGGGCCGCATGGGAATCACCGCGTCGGTGCGCCCGGCTTCCCTGCGCCGGCCTTCCTCCTTCATGAGAGCCAGGACGACGCCGACCATGTCGGTGTCGCCCTCGAGATGCTCGGCCTCGTGGAAGGATCCGTCCGGCTCCCGTTTCACATTGCGAAGATGCGCGAAATGGACGTTCCCGG
>JAJFMR010000287.1 GCA_020696915.1 Rhizobiaceae bacterium
GCCCCTTCGCCGCCCACGCTCTGATGGCCAACAGGATTTCGCCGTCGGGACCGATTGGCAGTCGCTGCCGAACCTCCTGTTTCAGGCGGTCGCGCGCACTCTCATCGAGAGACATGCAGTATCTGGGAGCCGATCCGGTTCCGCCCAGGAACGGCTCCCAGTAATCGTCAAAGCTGTCAAAGGCCGCCGCGATGTCGATGCCACGGACCTCCGCGTCGCGCAGGCCGGAACTCGTCAAAATTTCGATCAAGGGTTTCGGTCGGCAGATTGGCGCTTTTACTCCATCATCGTATTCGGCCGCTTTCGGGTCGAGAGCGGCCGCAACATCAAAGAACATGCGCATGATCTGCATGTGCCCGGCATAGTCCCAGACATACAAGGCGACGATGCCGCCCGGCCGGACGATGCGCGCCATTTCCCGGATCGCGGCATCCTTGTCGGGAAGGAAGTTTAGCACCAGGCCTGACACCGCCGTGTCGAAACTGTCGTCGGCTTCCGCAATCCTCTGCGCGTTGCCTTGCCTGAACGACGCTCGCGGGTCCTGAACGTTGGCGGTGGCCGATTGCAGGAACACGTCCGAACTGTCGATACCCACGACCTCGGAAGGTTCACACGTGGCGAGAATGGCCGACGTCAGGACGCCTGTCCCACAGCCGACATCGATCCATCGCGCCCGAGGAGCCGAATCGACCCACCTCGTGAAGACAGGGGCAACCCTGCGGCTCCATCGACCCATGTACCTTTCGTAGGACGCGCCGGCGCCCCATAGATCAGGATCGTGTGTAGGCATCGGGAAGTCTCCGTCGCTCAGGCATGCGGCGACCATACTCGGGCCTCGATGTCCTGTTCTCCGCGGGTCGCCTGATTGCGCCGCCACGACATTACCCGCTCCTATCGTTCAAAGGTGGAGCCCAAGGAGATCCAGCCACGCATGCTCACGCCGTGCTCCGCAGTCCGATCCTCGCGTTCCCGTCCCTGCAGGAACAAGTCGAGACGGGCAGCGTTGAAGGTGCCAGACATCCTGTCTGCTCGAGGGCACTCCGAATGGAAACGACGTCGGAAGTCCAGTTCGAACTGGTGGATCTCATCACCGCAATCCATAGCTGTGCGCGCAGCAAATCCGCCGGCTCCCTCGTCTCTACGAGTCAAGCGGTCGAGGAATTGCGGATCATTTCCGGTGACTTCGTCACCTCCGACGAAACGGCGGCGAACGCCATCGCCGAAGTTGCCTTGGCGTTCGGCTGCACGGTCGTCTTCGACGAGCAACCGGGTGCCGAGATTCTCCGGTTGCCTTGAGCTCCGAGAGGAGGGCAATCGCCGGCAGTCCTTCAGGCCGGCTGGTGCAGACCTCACCGGGGAACGCCGGGACGGGACCACCGAACTGCCTTTCATCGCATGACCTGCTTCCGCCTGTCGCGCAATTGCCGGATCACGAGCGATGGGCGAAATTCCGGTGATGTGGCTACTGAAGCTGACGCTGTCGCTTGCCTTGTTCTATGCGGTCGTCGTCGCCGTCGCGTATTCCCTTCAGGCGCGGCTGATCTTTCCAGCCGGCGTTGCAGCTTCGGGACCCGACCTGCCTGCCCGAGCAAGGCGTATCGAACTGGCGACGAAGGAAGCCGGACGTGTCGTCCTGGTGCGCCTGCCGGCAGCGCGGCCTACGGCGGCTCCCCGCCCGCTCCTGCTGGGCTTCGGCGGCAATGCCTGGAACGCCGACGCGCTCGCCCTGATGCTCAGCCAGGTCTTCGCCGAGCATGAGGTCGCCGCGCTGCACTATCGCGGATATGGGCCGAGCAGCGGGCGCCCGTCGGCAGCCGCGCTGTTCGACGATGCCCGACGTGCCTATGACAATCTGGCCGCCGGAGCCGAACAAGGCATCGTCGCGGTCGGCCTCAGCATCGGTGCCGCGGTTGCGGTGGATCTGGCAGCCAGCAGAAAGCTGCGGGGGATCGTCATGGTGACCCCGTTCGACTCGCTCGAGGAGCTTGCCGCGCACCACTACCCATGGCTGCCGGTGCGCCTGTTGCTGCGACATCGCATGGAAACGGCGCAAACCTTGCGCGGCCTCGATGTGCCGACGGCCATCATCACAGCCGGCGACGACGACGTCGTGCCCGCTGCGCGGTCGAGGCCTGTTCGCGAGGCGGCCCGAGACCTGCGCGAGGACATCACCATCGCTGCCGGCCACAACGACCTTTATGGCCATCCCGAATTTGGCGGCGCGCTTCGCCGGGCGGCCGCGGCAGTCAGTGTCGATTGATTTGGATCGGCGTGCCTCGCTCGCGAGCACTTAAATTGGTCGGCGATGCCCACCGCAGCGGCCCGGCGCCCCGAGGGAAGTGCTTCGAGGGACCGAGATAAAAAAGAGCCCGCTGCAAAGGTGCAGCGGGCTGATCTCAAATGCAGCGCGGGAGGAGGTGCACCGCATCCGGTTGTCGGCATCGCATCTGGGAGGAGTAGATTGCCGATGGTTCATAGGTACATGCACCACGTCTCATGCTGCAATGCACAAACATGCATAGGTGCAGTGCACAAAAGTGCGTTGTGAGGCTGTTGGGGTTGCGGGACCCTTCGGAGGCGGAGGAGATTCTCGAACGCGGGATCTCACGATGACAAATCGACTGAAGAATGTCATCCGGCGCGGGCTGAACGGCCTCGTCCTTCTGCTGGACGCCTTCATCGAAGCACGCGCGATGCAGGCCGAAGCCTGCATCAAACGGAATCATTGCGCCATCGATTTCCCGGACCGTCGCGACCAGGACGTTCGGAGCGCCGAAGCGGCCGCCGAGGCAGGCGCTTTCAGGCTACGGGCAGCACTTCATGCAACCTCGGCGGTGCCTGCGAACATCGTCTCCATCTCTCGGCGGATGCGTACGGCCTCCTGCGTGGGATCGACATCCACGTCGTCCCAACTCAGCGGTGCTCCCTTCGCAACCGGCCGAACGACCTTGACCTTGTGCGCGAGGCCGAGGGGAAAGGCGCGGCTGCCCAGGCTCTTTCGAGCGGGCATGAGCGTTCCCACGACCGTGTAGCCGCCCTCGCCGTCGAGGAGATCGCCGGGCTTCAGATCTCGCTTGGCAACCGCGATGGCGTCGGCCTTGTAGTCGATGGCGCAACCGGCCGGCTCGCCGCGCAGCCCGACGGCGGCCACGGAAATGCCGAGCTCCAGCCCGATCAGATGCCAGCGCTTGTAGAGCGCGCCGTAGCGCCCGCTCGTATCGGTCACCATCCCGTACTCCGTAAAGCAGCGTCGGACATATTCGGTATCGCCTTCGAACACGACGAACACGCCCCAGCGGATGTTGTCGACGATCTCGCGGCCATCGCGCTCCAGCGACGACAGCACCTCCACCTGGCCCTTGGCATGGAGCTGGCCGCCTTCGCTTCGCGGGCGGCAGACCTGCGGGATCGTCGTCAGCGAGCCCGGCGGGAATTCGAGCCCGTTGGGTGGGGGGATCAAACCGGTGGCGTTGCAGACCGCCGCGCACTCGATTGCCGGCTTGGATCCGTCGAGAAAAGAATTGAACATCTGCGGGTTGAGCCCGCCGAGCCGTGCCTGTTCCGCCGTCAGGCCGTAATTGTCCCAGACGGTCTCGGGCGTCGAGTCCGCGAAGTGCGGAAGCCACTTGTGGCCGCGTCCGGCTGAGACCACATCGAATCCGGCCGTCCGTGCCCAGTCGACGAGATCGCAGATCAGCGCCGGCTGATCGCCATAAGCGAGGCTGTAGACGACCCCCGCCTCCGCCGCCTTGCGCGCCAGCAGGGGACCGCAGAACGCATCTGCCTCGACCGTGACGTTGACCACGTGCTTGCCCGCGGCAAAAGCCCCGAGGATGTGCCGCACCGCAGCAGGGGGATTGCCGGTGACCTCGATGATGATTTCCACGAATTCGCTGGCGATCAGCCGGTCCGCGTCGTCACCAACGAAGGTCGAGCCGGTCTTAGCCGCCTCTTCGAGGCTGACCGCCGCATATCGTTCGGCCGGCCAGCCGGTGTTCTTCAGCGCGTCCCGCGCCAGGGAGGCCGACAGGTCCGCCACGCCGACCAGGTGCACTCCGGGGGTTCGCCGCGCCTGCGACAGGTACATGGAACCGAACTTGCCTGCTCCGATGACGCCGACGCGAAGCGGCTTTCCGCTCGCCTGACGCTCGAGCAACTTCCGATGGAGGTTCATGGTCTCAGAGCGCCTTCATTCTCCGGGTCGGTACATTGCGAGGTTCGCGTAATAACGTTCGAAAATGACCAGCTGCCAGACATATCCGAGAGCGAAGGTCGGCACCGCGTAGGCAAGGACGGGAACGGGAAATCGTTTCATGTCCGCTTTCCCCTTTTTTGTCTCGACCCTGCATCGCCCGGCTTCGGCGGCAATGACCTGACGAACGCGACCGCCAGATCGAGCGC
>JAJFMR010000021.1 GCA_020696915.1 Rhizobiaceae bacterium
CTCTTTGCCGAAACGATCAGCCCCTACCCGCCGGGACAGCGCAATCCGGTCTACGTCGCCGGCCCGCCGATGCGCCCACACATGCTCGACGAGACGGGCGCGTTGCACTTGCGGCCGTTCGTGTACGGCCACAAGGCCGTGCGGGACATGGTCACGCTGCGCATGACCTACGTGATCGACACGACGAAGAAATGGAAACTGCAGCTGTTCGTGCGCGGAACGCCGTACAAGCTCCTGGGCGTTGTCAGGACCGACATCCACCTGTTCGGCTCCGATCAAGGCTACGTCCATCTCTTCGGCACGGATTTCACCGGGCTGGATCTGTTTTCCCGTTCGGTACATGCCTCGCGCGCCTCGCTCGGCGTCGGGTTGGTGGGGGTCGCCGTTTCCTTCGTGCTCGGTGCGTCCATCGGCGGCGTGGCCGGTTATTTCGGTGGACAGCTGGACAATTTCGTCATGCGGCTGATCGAGTTCATCCGCTCCATTCCGACACTTCCTCTATGGCTGGCGCTCGCCGCGCTGCTGCCCAGGGACTGGAGCTCCCTTGCGACCTATCTGGCCATTACCGCCATCCTCGCCCTCCTCGGCTGGACCTGGCTGGCGAGAACGGTGCGCAGCAAGCTTCTTGCCACGCGCCACGAGGATTTCGTGCTTGCCGCGCGTCTGTCCGGGTGCTCGGATGCACGCATCATCAGGCGTCACCTGTTGCCGTCGTTCCTGAGCTACCTGATCGTCGACGCTTCCATCGCCTTCCCCGAGATCCTGCTTGCCGAGACGTCGCTGTCCTTTCTCGGTCTGGGCCTGCGAGAACCGGTCGAGAGCTGGGGAGTGCTGCTGTTTGCGGCCCAGAACATTCGCGCCATTGACCAGGCCCCGTGGCTGATGATCCCGGGGGCTTTCGTTATCGTCGCGGTCCTTGCCTTCAACTTCGTCGGCGATGGCCTTCGCGACGCCGCCGACCCGTATGCGAGATCGTGATGGACGCGGTCGCCGAGAGAGCCGTGCTTGGCGTCACTGGTCTGTCGATCGGACTCCGCACCGGCAGCGGCGAAATACCCATCACGGAAGACGTGTCCTTCAGCATCGGACGTGGTGAGGTTCTGGCGCTGGTTGGCGAGAGCGGATCCGGCAAGAGCCTCACTGCTCTGTCGCTGATGCAGCTGCTCGGCGCCAACCTCTTCGTTGCCCAGGGAGAGATCCTCCTGGACGACGGCGTCGGGTTCAGTGCCGATATTGCGAAGCTCGGAACACGCGGCAAGGCGATACAGTCCATTCGCGGCGCGCGTATGGGGATGATCTTTCAGGAGCCGATGAGTTCGTTCTCGCCGATCCACACGATCGGCCAGCAGATCGCCGAGGTCGTGACGGTGCATGAAACGGTGAGCCGAAAGGTGGCGCGCGCGCGGGCAGCGGAACTGCTGGAAAAGGTCGGCATTCCCGATCCGGTCGGCTCGCTCGACCGCTATCCATCGGAATTCTCGGGAGGCATGCGGCAGCGGGCGATGATTGCCCGGGCGCTTGTCTGCGGCCCAAGCCTGCTGATTGCCGACGAGCCGACGACTGCCCTGGACGTGACCATCCAGGGCCAGATCCTGGAACTACTCCGCAGTCTCCGGCGCGACATCGGCATGGCCATCCTGTTCATCACCCACGACCTCGGTGTCGTGGCGCAGATGGCCGACCGCGTTGCGGTGATGTATTCCGGACGGATCGTCGAGAGCGGGCCGGTCCGTGATATCTTCCGCAACCCGTTGCATCCGTACACACGAGCGCTGCTCGACGCGGTCCCCCGCCTCGGCGACATTGACCGCGGCCGTCGCATCCGCCCGATCTCCGGCTCGGTGCCCAACATCTTCGACCCACCCGGGGGCTGCAGGTTCCATCCGCGCTGCCCCGCCGCCGTGCTGCCGCGTTGCGCGGCGGCCATGCCGCCGCGCTTCCAGAGCGACGGGCGCATGGTCGAGTGCATCCATGGCGACAAGGCGCTCGCCGGATGAGCACCCTGTTGTCCGTCAAGCACCTTTCGGTGCGCTTCGCCAGGAAGAGCAAGGGCTTCTGGGGCAAACCAAGCGGCTTCGTCAGCGCGGTCGATGATGTCTCCTTTACGATTTCGCGGGGCGAGACGCTGGGCGTGGTGGGCGAAAGCGGCTCGGGCAAGACGACGCTCGGGCTGGCGGTGCTGCGCGGCGTCGAGCCCACCGAAGGCACGATCGAGTTGACGGTCGGCGACACGGTCGTGCCGATCACCAGCCTCGGCAAGCGCGAACTGCGCCGGTCGCGCCACCACATGCAGATGATCTTCCAGGATCCCTACGCATCGCTCAATCCGAGGATGACCGTCCGCGATATCATTTCCGAACCACTTGTCGCCGGCGCCGGCGATTGGGGGCGGCTCGGCCGCAAGGCCGTGGACGAGCGCGTGCTCGATGTCGCCCTCAAATGCGGCCTGTCCGGTGACCAGCTGAAACGCTTTCCCCATGCCTTCAGCGGCGGGCAGCGCCAGCGCATCGCCATCGCCAGGGCACTGGTCCTCAACCCCGCGCTGGTGGTTTGCGACGAACCGATTTCCTCGCTCGATGTCTCCATCCAGGCGCAGGTTCTCAATCTGCTCGCTGACCTGCAGCGGGCTCTTGGTCTCACATATCTGTTCATCGCCCATGACCTGGCCGCGGTGGCTTACATATGCGATCGCGTCGCCGTGATGTATCTGGGCAAGATCGTCGAGCTCGGCACGACCAGACAGGTGTATTTCACGCCGAAGCACCCTTATTCGGAGGCTTTGATGTCGGCGGTCCCCGAACCGGACCCTGACGCACCGCGCAGACCTATCCTCCTGAGCGGCGAGCGCCCCGATCCGGCAAATCCCCCATCAGGCTGCCGCTTCCGAACGCGCTGCCGTTACGCTACGGCGATCTGCGCGGACAGCGTGCCCCCGCTTCGCGCCGTACAGGAAGGCCATCTGGTGGCTTGCCACCATGCCGCTGCGCTCAAGTTACGGGGCGCGCTGGATCTCGGAGCAGGCGCAGCGCTCGCAGCGGCGCCTGGCGGAGCGATTGACGCCGCCCCGCAGTCTGCGCAGGCTCGCTAGGGTCTGGTGTCTCGGGCAGATAGCCCGGCGGCGGCTCTCGCCCCTGCAGCGCGAGATGAAAGCAGCGGGAGGTGGTGCTGCGGTTTCGGTCCGACGCCTAGAAAAACGCCTGCAACCCGGTCTGCGCGCGCCCGAGGATCAGCGCGTGGACATCATGCGTTCCCTCGTAGGTGTTGACCGTCTCGAGGTTCTGGGCATGCCGCATCACGTGGTAGCCGATCTGGATGCCGTTGCCGCCATGCATGTCCCGCGCCTGGCGCGCTATGTCGAGCGCCTTGCCGCAATTGTTGCGTTTGACGAGTGAGATCATCTCGGGGGCAAATCTCCCTTCGTCCATCAGCTGCCCGACGCGAAGAGCGCCCTGCAGGCCGAGCGCAATCTCCGTCTGCATGTCCGCGAGCTTTTTCTGGTAGAGCTGCGTGCCGGCCAGCGGTTTTCCGAACTGCTTGCGGTCCAGCCCGTACTGGCGGGCGCGGTGCCAGCAATCCTCTGCCGCGCCCATTGCTCCCCAGGCGATACCGTAGCGTGCCCGGTTCAGGCAGCCGAACGGCCCCTTCAACCCGGCGACGTTCGGCAAAAGCGCCTCCTCGCCAACTTCGACGCCTTCCATGACCACTTCGCCGGTGATCGAGGCACGCAGCGACAGCTTGCCCTCGATCCTGGGCGCCGAAAGACCCTTCATGCCCTTTTGCAGCACGAAGCCGCGGATCTGGTCGCCATGCACGGCCGACTTTGCCCAGACCACGAAGACGTCGGCGATCGGCGCGTTGGAAATCCACATCTTCGAACCGCTGAGGCGATAGCCGCTTTCCGTTTTTTCGGCGCGGGTCTTCATGCCGCCCGGATCGGATCCGGCGTCGGCCTCGGTCAGGCCGAAGCAGCCGATCCACTCGCCCGATGCGAGCTTGGGCAGAAATTTTTGCCGCTGCTCCTCGCTGCCGTAGGCGTGAATCGGATACATGACCAGCGAGGACTGCACGCTCATCATCGAGCGATAGCCCGAATCGACGCGCTCGACCTCACGCGCCACCAGCCCGTAAGTGACATAGCCGGCGCCGAGTCCGCCATACTCCTCGGGGATGGTGATGCCCAGAAGCCCCGCCTCGCCCATCTCCCTGAAGATGGCGGGGTCGCTCGTCTCGCTGAGATAGGCTGCCTCGATGCGCGGCGCCAAACGGTCCTGGGCGAAGCTCCGGGCGCCGTCCCTGATCATCCGCTCGTCTTCCGAAAGCTGTTCCTCGATGAGGAAGGGATCCTCCCACACGAAGGACGCGGTGGACGGCCTTGCGGGCTTGTTCTGAAGGTTCATCTCGGCGGTTCCGGAACTCGTGTTGCGCATGTCGGAAATCTGTGGATGCGGGCGGAAGGGTTCAACGTGGATCATGCCCGTTCCGGCCCTGCCTGTCCGGGCATGCCATTCGCACAATTCGGCCCTGAACGCAAAAAAAGGTTGCCATGGCCGCATCGCGGCGCATCGCGCATCGGCAGGCCGGAGGCGCGCAACCGGGACGTTGTGAGCAGGCCACGGCTGTGCTTGTCTGTCGCGATGACGGGCGGATATTGTTGACGAGGACCGGACTGGTGGATCGACCGGCAAGCGGCATCACTGCCAGGGAGGATGTCCTTGTCCGCTTCTCGGGCGTCGCCAAGACCTATGACGGCCGCACACTGGTCATCAGCGATCTGGATCTCGACGTCCGCACCGGAGAATTCCTGACCCTGCTTGGACCCTCCGGCTCCGGCAAGACGACGACGCTGATGATGCTTGCCGGCTTCGAGGTTCCAACACGTGGCACCATTTCGGTCGCCGGCCGGGACATTACCCGCGTACCGCCCCACAAGCGCGGCATCGGCATGGTGTTCCAGAACTACGCGTTGTTTCCGCACATGACGGTGGCGGAGAACCTGGCATTTCCGCTGTCGGTCCGTGGGATCGGCAGAGAGGAGCGGGAAAGGCACATCGCACGCGCGCTCGACATGGTTCGCCTGGAGGATCTGGGCGGGCGCATGCCCGTGCAGCTTTCCGGCGGCCAGCAGCAGCGGGTGGCGCTCGCCAGGGCACTCATCTTCAATCCTCAGCTGGTGCTGATGGACGAGCCCCTCGGCGCCCTGGACCGGCAGCTGCGTGAACACATGCAGATCGAAATCAAGGGCCTGCATGAGCGCCTCGGCCTCACCTTCGTCTATGTGACGCACGACCAGGGCGAGGCCCTGACCATGTCGGACCGCATCGCCGTCTTCAGCGACGGGCGAGTCCATCAGATAGCGCCGCCGCGCGACATCTACGACGCGCCGGCGACACCCTTCGTCGCCCGCTTCATCGGCGACAACAATCGCATCACCGGCAGGGTCGAGACGGTCGAGGGTGAGCTGGCCGTTGTCGCAACGAAATCGGGAGAGCGGTTTGTCTGCACGGCACTGACGGGGATCGGCCCCGGCCAGGAAGTCATGCTGTCGATACGTCCGGAAGCCGTGACGCTCCTGCAGCCCGGCGCCGGCGTGCCGGCGGCGGAAGCACGCATCGCCGCGATCGTCTATCATGGGGACCATTTCCGTCTTCATCTCACCACTCGAGGCGGTGAGACGATCGCGGCGAAGGCGCCGGTGCGGGAGGCACAGGGCCTGTCGATCGGCGACGACGTCCTGATCGGCTGGCGTCCCGAGGATGCAAGAGTGCTTGCCACAGCATGACCGCGGCTGCACAATTTGGATCGGAACATAATTGAACGGGAGGATACAGCATGAAATCGTCGTTGAAAGTCTCCGGCCTGGCCATCGCGGCTGTCGTCGGTCTGGGGCTGCTTGCCGCGCAGGCGCAATCGGGGCGGCCGCTGACCGTCGTTTCCTGGGGCGGCGCATATCAGGAGGCGCAGAAGCAGGTCTATTTCGAGCCGTTCAAGGCAACCGGCGAGGAGATGATCGACGAGTCGTGGGACGGCGGCATCGGCGTGCTCCGCTCCAAGGTGGAAGGCGGCACGGATTCCGGCTGGGACGTCGTCCAGGTCGAAAGCGAGGAACTGACGATCGGCTGCGATGAAGGGCTGTTCGAGCCGCTCGACTACGAAAAGATCGGCGGCAAGGACATGTATATGGAAGCCGCCGTCCACGAATGCGGCGTCGGTGCCATCGTCTGGGATTTCGTGCTCGGCTACGACAAGGACAAGCTGGCGGAGGGACCGTCCGGCTGGGCCGACTTCTTCGACACTGCGAAGTTTCCAGGCAAGCGGGGACTACGCCAGGGCCCGAAGTCGAACCTGGAGTTCGCGCTGATTGCCGATGGCGTGGCGCCAGCCGACGTGTATTCAGTGCTGGAAACGCCGGAGGGGGTGGACCGCGCGTTCGCCAAGCTCGACACGATCAAGAACGACGTCATCTGGTGGAAATCCGGCGCGCAGCCGCCGCAACTGCTGGCTTCCGGCGAAGTGGTGATGACCTCGGCCTACAATGGCCGCCTGGACGCAGCAAACCTCAACGACAAGCGGAACTTCGGCATCCAGTGGAATGGGGCGCTCTATACGATCGACAGCTGGGTCATCCTGAAAACCTCGCCGAACAAGGACGCGGCCTATGAATACATCGCCTTCGTCGGTCAGCCGGAGCTCCAGGCGAAGCTGCCGGAGGCGATCGCCTATGGCGTCACCGCCAAGGCCGCGACGCCGCTGATCGACGAGAAGCGTCTCGGCGATCTCCCGACCGCACCGGAGAACATCAAGAACGCCGTCCAGATCTCGGACGCTTTCTGGATCGAGAACATCGACCGCCTCACCGAACGGTTCAACACATGGGCGGCAAACTGACGGCCTGACGCCCCGGGGCAGCGGTGCGGGCGTCCGACGACGACCGGCTGGCGCGTGACCTGGGGCGCGCCGGGCGTTCGCGACGGGTGGCGGCGCTGCTCCTGATTGCGCCGCTGTTTTTCTTCCTGGCCTTCTCCTTCGTCGTGCCGATCGCCGACATGCTGCGTCGCTCGGTCACCGACACCGAAATGGAGGAAATCTGGCCTGACGCCGCCGGGGCGATACGCGGGTGGGATCGCCGGACGGAACCGGACGAGGCGATGTTTCGCGTGCTTGGGCGGGATATGCGTGCTTCGGCCGAGGCGCGCACCATCGCCACGGCCGCACGCCGCCTGAACTATGCCCTGCCCGGCGGCCGCAGCCTGGTCATGAACACCGGCCGTGCATTGCGCGGACTCGAGGGTGAGCCGCTGTCCTGGCGCGAAACGATGCTTGCCGAAGACCCTGCCTGGGGGGAGCGCAGGACGTGGATCGCGCTCTCGCATTCAGCCGGCCCGCTCACCGATTTCTATCTGCTCACCGCCTTCGACATGGAACGTGACGCAGACGACAGGATCGTTCCGCGCCCGCCCGACCAGTCGCTCTATCTCGCCGTCCTCCAGCGCACTCTCCTGATGTCAGCCGCCGTTACGCTGCTCTGCCTGGCGCTCGGCTTTCCGCTTGCCCATCTCGTCGCCAACGCGCCGCCGCGCCAGGCCAATCTCCTGATGATCCTTATCCTGTTGCCGCTGTGGACGTCGCTCGTCGTGCGGTCAGCGGCGTGGATCGTGCTCCTGCAGGACCAGGGCATCGTCAACGGCTTCCTGCAGTGGTCCGGCCTGACGTCGGAGCCGGTGCGGTTGATCTTCAACCGGCCCGGCGTGCTCATCGCCATGACCCATGTGCAGCTGCCCTTCATGATTCTGCCGATCGTCGCGACCATGAAGGCCATTCCAAAGAGCTACATGCACGCGGCCGCCTCGCTCGGCGCCCACCCGGCCGTCGCCTTCTGGAGGGTGTACCTGCCGCTGACGATGCCAGGCGTGGCGGCCGGAAGCCTGCTCGTCTTCATCATGTCGCTCGGCTACTATGTCACGCCGGCCCTGGTCGGCGGGGCGAGCGACCAGATGCTGGCCTATTTCATCGCCTTCAACACCACGTCGAGCGCCAATTGGGGCCTGGCCGCAGCGCTCGGCGTGCTGCTCCTCGGCGCCACGGCGGTTCTTTATTTCGTATATTCCAGGATCGCCGGAAGCGGCCGACCGCTGCTCGGATACGGGCAATGACCTCGTCGGCGCGCACGCTAACCGAACGATGGGCTTCGCTCGCGCTCGCCATCTTCTCGGCCGGCGTGCTCGTCTTTCTGGTCGCTCCGATCCTCGCGATACTGCCGCTGTCGGTGAACGATTCCGCGTTTCTAACCTACCCGCTGCGAGGTTTCTCGACACGCTGGTACGAAGCTGTTTTCGCCAGCGACAAGTGGCGGCTGGCCGTGCAGAATTCGTTCCTGATCGGGCTGCCGGCGACGCTCGTTGCAACGGTACTCGGCACGATGGCGGCGATCGGCCTGTCGCTTGCGGACTTCCGCGGCAAGGGCATCGTTACAGCCATGATGCTGTCGCCGCTGGTGGTGCCGATCGTCATCGTGGCAGTGGCGCTCTATTTCTTCTTCGCGCCGCTCGGGCTGACCCAATCCTATACCGGGCTGATCATCGCTCATGCCGCGCTTGGCTCGCCCTTCGTCGTGGTGACGGTGGGCGCGGCGCTCGCCTCCTTCGACAGGAACCTGGCGCGCGCCGCCGCGGGCCTGGGGGCGCCGCCTCTCGTCGTCTTCCAGCGGATCATGCTGCCGCTGCTCCGCCCCGGCGTAATCTCGGGTGCGCTTTTCGCCTTCGCCCTGTCCCTGGACGAGGTGGTCACGGTGCTGCTGCTCGGCGCGCCGCATCAGCGCACCATCCCTCGTGAGATGTTCTCGGGCCTTCGTGACAGCCTCAATCCCTCGATTGCGGTGGTTGCCACGCTGCTCACAGTGCTGGCAGTCTTCCTGCTTCTGGTCATCGAATGGCTGCGGGTCCGCAATGAAAGGCTCAGGCGTCGCGAGGGTCGCGTCTCCGGATGAACGGAGAACACGCTGCCGCGTTGAAGGGGATCACCATCACTCTGCCGGGAGGCTTGCGTGAACTCCGAACCGCAGCAGCAGGGCGAAAACATCATGGCCGGGTTTGCGACCCCGCCGCTCCCTTCCACGCCCGGGGAATTCATCACCGCGCTTTCCCATTTCCACCGGGCCGAAATCGCCCGCATGGCGGGATGGCGCGACCGTATCGACCGTACCACCAACTGGGCCATCACCGGCGTCGGGGCGATGCTGTCGCTGTCGCTGTCGACCGCCACCGCGCATCACGGGATCCTGCTCTTCGCGATGCTCCTGGTGACGCTGCTGCTCCTGATCGAGGCGCGCCGCTACCGGTTCTTCGACGTTTATCGCGCGCGTGTCCGGCTGCTGGAACGCAATCATTTCGCGCAGATGTTTGCTCCCATGAACGACATCAACCCGGCCTGGGCGCGCATCCTTGGCGAGGACCTTCGCGCGCCGAAGTTCCTGATCTCGTTGCGTGTGGCGCTGTCGCGGCGCCTGCGCCGGAATTATGTCTGGATGTTTCTCCTGCTGCTGCTCGCCTGGCTGCTGAAGATAACTTCGCCGAAGCTACAGGATGTCGACGCCCATCGTGATTTCGTGACCTCGCTCTACGAGATCATGCACAGTGCCGACCTTGGCGCCATACCAGGCGCTGCAGTCATTCTCGGCGTCGCGGTGTTCTATGCGTGGCTTGCGGCCGTGGCGCTCCGCACTGCCGAGCGGACCGGTGAGCTGTCCTATGGCGACGTGCATGTATGAAACCTGGCCACCCGACACCCGCGCCGGACGGGTTCGGCGCCGCCAGCCTCTGCCTGTCAAGGCTGGCCGCCTCCGCGTCGCGGCGCCTGCGCAAGCGCTGCCCTACTCGCACTGGAAGCGGCTCAGGGCCCAATCCTTCGACATAGAAATGATATCCGAGATCTTCCAGACGCCGCCGACGTTGCGCAATTGCCATTGAACCCGGCGGGTTTCGCCTTCGGCTCGAAACGAGGCGACGACCGTCGCCAGTTCACCCGTCACCACTTCGCGCAGATCGAGCGTGCCTGCGACTTCCGCGGGCTCGAATTCGGTATCGTCGAAAGGCAGCGCAGGGTCGAGGCAACCTTCCTCGCCGGTCTGACGGATCAAGTCGTTCTGCTCGAGCACCCTTCGCGCCGGATCGATGAAGCTGGCCCTCCCCTCGGGCTCGAGCTCCAGCCCCGGATGGAGGTAGAAGGGCCGAACCGCCTCGCTCGGCTCCCCGGCCAGGACGAAAGACTGTCCGGCACCGAGAAGCAGGGCCGCCAACCCGGGCACGACGACAGGTCGCATCATTCCTCCGGCCTCCCTTCGCCGTTCGGCCGCTGGAACATATCGCGGCATCGGGCGGCTCGCCAAGCTTTCTCGTGAAGAATGGTGGTCACTGCGCGACGTCGAACCATGGACGAGCGTCGCGCTTCTTCTGATGCCGCAGCGCCTAAATCCATGTAAAATGCAGCCATGCCGATCCGCCAGCTTTCAGAGACGATGATCAACCGGATCGCCGCCGGCGAGGTCGTCGAGCGCCCGGCGAGCGTCGTCAAGGAACTGGTCGAGAATGCGCTCGACGCCGGCGCCACCCGGATCGAAATCGTCACGGCAGGCGGCGGGTTGGGCCTTGTGCGTGTCATCGACGACGGAACCGGCATCGGATCGGGCGAACTGACGATGGCGGTTGCCCGTCACTGCACGTCGAAACTGTCGAACGACATCCACGATATCCGGTCCCTCGGTTTCCGCGGCGAGGCGCTGCCGTCGATCGGCTCGGTGGCGCGGCTCACCATTCGCTCACGCATCGACGGCGCCGAGGCAGGCGCCGAGATCACGGTCGTGGCCGGGCGTGTCACGGAAACGCGTCCCGCCGCTGCGAACCGGGGCACGATGGTCGAAGTGCGGGATCTCTTCTTCGCTACCCCGGCGCGGCTGAAATTCATGAAAAGCGAGCGCGCCGAAGCAGCCGCCATCACCGATGTCGTGAGGCGAACAGCGATCGCGTTCCCGGCCGTCCGCTTCACGCTTGCCGGGTCCGACCGCACCCCGCTCGAGTTGCCGGCGGTCGAGCCCACGCCGGAGGGCCGCCTGGCGCGGATCGCCCAGGTGATGGGCGCGGAGTTTCCGGCAAATTCTCTGGCCGTCGATGCCGGGCGCGAAGGGGTCCATCTCGCCGGCCATGTCTCGATTCCGTCCTTCACGCGCGCCAACGCACTTCAGCAATACGCCTATGTCAACGGCCGCCCGATTCGAGACAGACTGATCGCCGGAGCATTGCGTGGCGCCTATGCCGACGTGCTGGCACGCGATCGGCACCCGGCCAGCGTGCTGTTTTTCTCCCTCGATCCGGAACTCGTCGACGTCAATGTTCACCCCGCCAAAGCGGACGTGCGCTTCCGCGATCCCGGGCTGGTGCGTGGACTGATGGTCGGCACAATCAGGGAAGCGCTGGCAAGCTCCGGTGTGCGCGCCGCAACCACCGACGCGTCCGCCATGGTGAGCGCGTTCCGCCCGGGGGCATTTTCCTACGGGCGCAACGGCCCGGCCAATGGCCATCGCGGCTTCGACGCCGCCTTCCGCGCCTTCACCACGGGTGGCTTCGATCCCGGCCGGTCGCCGCACCGGCCGCTAGGGGCGTTCGGTGAACCCGGGCAGACCGCTTTCGACGCGGGGCCGCTCGCCAGTGCCGACCAGCGTGCTGCGCAGGACCTGCCCGACGAGACGCTGCTCGATGCCGACCTCGGCGCCGCCCGCGCCCAGGTGCACCGGAACTACATCGTAGCGCAGACGCGCGATTCGCTGATCATCGTCGACCAGCACGCCGCGCACGAGCGCCTGGTCTACGAAGCCCTGAAGGAGGCGCTCCATGCGCGCCCCGTGGCGGCGCAGATGCTGCTGATACCGGAGGTCG
Source organism: Rhizobiaceae bacterium (assembly GCA_020696915.1). Lineage (GTDB taxonomy): Bacteria > Pseudomonadota > Alphaproteobacteria > Rhizobiales > Rhizobiaceae > JAJFMR01. The sequence goes on from JAJFMR010000021.1 coordinate 11,925, forward strand.
TCGACCTTCCCGCAGACGATGCCGACCGGCTCGTCGCGCATGCCGCAACGCTGCAGCGCTTCGGTCTTGCAATAGAGCGTTTCGGCCCGGGGGCGGTGGCCGTCCGGGAAACGCCTGCCATGCTCGGCGAGACCAACGTCCAACAGCTGGTCCGCGACCTGGCTGACGAGATTGCCGACAACGACACGACCGACACGCTAAAAATGAGGCTCGACCGCATCGCCTCGACGATGGCCTGTCACGGATCGATCCGTTCCGGACGAATCCTCAAGGCCGACGAGATGAACGCGCTGCTGCGACAGATGGAATCGACCCCGGGTTCCGCCACCTGCAACCACGGGCGTCCTACCTATATCGAGCTGAAGCTCGCCGACATCGAAAGGCTGTTCGGGCGGCGCTGAAGGGCGAGCCGCCCCGGAACGGGTCCGGGGCGCCCGAGACTGCAGGCTCAGTCCAGCAGGTCGGCCGGGACCTTGCCGCCATTTTCAGCCAATTTCTTCATCAGTGCCTTGTGAAGCCACATGTTCATCCTGGCGGAGTCGCTTGTGTCGCCGGTGTAGTGCAGCTCCGCGGCAAGCTCCTTGCGGTTCGACAGGCTGCTGTCGAGATCGAGCGCCTTCATCAGATCGACTATGGAATGGCGCCAGTCGAGTTTCTGTCCCTTGCGCTTTACCGCCCCGTCGAGCATCGCAGCCACGTCGACCGCACCGGCCGAGGCGGTTGGCCGGGAGGGCGTAGTGTCCGCCGGCGGAGTGGCCGGAGCGCGAGGAGGCGGGCTCGCCGGCTTGGCGGGTCCCGCTCTGGGCGCGGCCGGCGCTGCCCCGCCGGTGGTCGAGGCGGTCTTCGGAGGCGTGTTCACGTTGACTGTCGAAGCCGTGCGGGTGGCCGGCGGTTCCGGTTCATCGCTTCCCCAGATCGCATCCTTGATCTTGTCGAAGATTCCCATGATGTCTCTCCTGCTGTCACGGTCTCAGAACCCCCTCGGCTCACACTACCGTCCGGACGCGCGGAATCCTACATCCCGGAAGGTTTGAAGAAACACACCGCATTTCCGTCGGCCGCCCAACGACGCTGACCGAAATCCGGGCACAGGCGCGCGGTCCATGTTCCCTGGGTTCCCCAAGGCATCCCCAGGGCACCCGCGGCTTGACCTCGCCATGGATTTGTGGCGAACAATCGCGCCATGATGAACCGTTTCGAGGGCCCCGGCGCCAGGGAAGCCCGAATCCGCTATCTCGACGGCGACTTTCAGGTAATCAGCCCTGGCGCCTTCGTGCGCTGTGCCGTGACCGGCGAATCCATCCCCCTCGACGAACTCAAGTACTGGAGTGTCGCGAGGCAGGAACCGTACCTGAACGCCGCAGTGTCGCTCAGGCGCGAGTTGGAATCCGACCAGGATCCGGCCCGCCGGCAACGCTGAATCCGGCAGCATCGACTCCCGCATTCTCGCGGCGCCCGGGCGAGAGGGACAAGGCGGGACCGACAGCGAATCAGGATGAAATTCGCCGGCGCCGCCAGGCTTCGAGCGTTTCGCCGATGATGCGCCTCGCCGCCGCGCGGCTGTCGAACACGACATCGACTTCAAGGACGACCAGCCTGTCGGCCAGACCCTGCGGCAGTTTTGCATGTCGCAGCCGCGCTGCATCCTTAGCCGTGGTGAGCACGTCGACTTCAGCAGCTCGCGCCGTCGCCGCAAGATCGTCGAGCTCGTCGGCGGTATAGACGTGGTGGTCGGGAAACGACCTTTCCAGGGCGATTGTGCCCCCGGCCCGGGCAATCGTATCGTAGAACTTGCCGGGGTGGCCGATCCCGGCAAAGGCGAGAAAGCGGCGCCCCGCCAGCCGGCTGGCCCGCCGCGGTCGCAGCGCTGCCTCGAAAACCGGCTTGCCGGCCCGCGCTGCCAGTCGAACGATGCCGTCGGCGCCGTCCCCTTCCCCCATTTTCAGCAGCGCCGTAGCGAAGCGCAGCTGGTTGACCAGCGGTGCCCGCAACGGGCCGGCCGGAATCACATGGCCATTGCCGATGCCGTAGCGGCCATCGACGACCAGGAGGGCATAATCCATGTGGATGCGTGCGCTCTGGAAGCCGTCGTCCATGATCAGAAAGTCGGCGCCACGCTCCAGGAGCAGCGCCGCTCCAGCCGCACGGTCGCGCGCCACGGCCACCGGCCCATGCTCGGCGAGCAGCAGCGCTTCGTCGCCGACGAGGCGAGCGCTGTCGCCGCGCGGCTCGACGAGATGCGGCCTGGCCGCAGCTCCGCCGTGACCACGCGTCAGGAAGCCCGGCTTCAGCTGCATCCGCTTCGCCTGCCTGGCAAGCGCGATAGAGACCGGCGTCTTGCCGCTGCCGCCCACCGTGAAGTTCCCGATGCACAGCACGGGCGCGTCCACCCGGCTGCGGCGCCCGTTGGCCATCCGGTATCCGGCGGCCAGTCCATAGAGGCTGGACAGCGGAGAAAGCGCAAAGGCGCGCCAGTCGGGCTTGTCCCACCAGAAGGGAGGGGCCTCACTTGCCATGGCAGTCCCGCCGGCCGTCGCGACCCGGCCCCGCATCGAACCGAAAAGTAGAATCGCTTTTCGGATACACTCCAGTGTGAAAGCGAGAAACCACGCGCCTCTGGTCCAGCGCACGCCACTGCGGGCGGTCGGCCCCGTCTCGAATCGTTGCCTCGATAACGGATCGGCCGGCCACGCTATCGCCCCCCGGCATTCCTGAGCCGGGATTTGACGACCAGCGGATGGATGTAGGGCTCCAGGGCCTTCTGTGTCTTGGCGAGCGCGCCCCGCATCTCGGCGACAGCGGCAGCCCCCGCCGCCGCCATGTCCCGGCGCAGGCGGTCGTGGAGCAGAAGTTCATCCACTGCGCCGGCCAGGTCGTCACGGTCACGGACGATGCGGGCGCCGCCGCAATCGACGAGGCGGCGGTAGACCTCCTGGAAATTCTGGACCTTGCTGCCCGAGAGCACCGCCGTCTCGAGCATCGCAGGTTCGAGCGGGTTCTGCCCGCCGGCGCACGTGAGCGACCGCCCCACGAAGGCGATTTCGGCCAGTCGGAGGTAAAGACCCATCTCGCCGATCGTGTCGCCAAGATAGATGTCGGTGTCGGAGCGCACGCGATCACCGGCACTGCGGCGAATGACCTTCAGGCCCATGGCCTCGAACTCGGGCGCGAGAGCGGCGGCACGGCCGGGGTGGCGCGGCACGACGATGGTGAGCAGGCCATCGTGACGCTGCCGCAGCATCTGGTGGACCTCCGCCGCCACCATCTCCTCGCCCTCATGGGTGGATACCGCGGCCCAGGTCGGGCGCGGACCTATCTGCCGAAGCAGGCCCGTCAGCGCCCTTTCCTCGACAGGCGGTGGCGTCGTATCCACCTTGAGGTTCCCCGAAACGGTGACCGGACGGGCTCCCAGCGCCAGAAACCGCTCGCCGTCGAGTTCAGACTGGGCGACCACATGCGCCAGGTTCTCGAACAGCGCCTCGGCAAGATGCGGTCGCTTCTTCCAGGAGTTGAATGATCTCTCGGAGAGGCGGCCGTTGACGAGCACCTGCGGGACACGCCTCGTCCCCAGTTCGAGAATCGTCACCGGCCAGATTTCCGATTCGGCGATGATTGCGAGATCCGGCTGCCAGTGGCCGAGAAAGCGGCAGACGGCCGGCTTCAGATCCAGCGGCACGTACTGATGAATGATGCGTTCCCCGAGCCGGTCCTCGGCCACCTGGGCCGACGTCACCGTGCCCGTCGTCAGCACGACGTTAAGCCCGGAATCCAGAATGCTGTCGACCAGCGGCGCGACCGCGATCGTTTCGCCCACGCTGGCGGCGTGCACCCAGATCAGCGGTCCCTCCGGGCGAGGCCTGCCGGCCCAGCCATAGCGTTCACGGCGGCGGCCGCGCTCTTCCTTGCCTCTGGTCGTTCGCCAGGCGATGTAGGGGCCGACCAGCGGATAGGCGGCGGCCCCCGCGACGCGGTAAAGCGACAGGATACGGCGCGCCCACCGTCCGCTCATCGAGCATCATCGAGGAGGGCGTAGGCCCTGGTGGTGGCGGCGTCGATCGCAGCCGTCAGTTCCTGGCGCTTGCGTTCCATCTCCGCGTCGTCGGCGTCCGACGGAACGTGGACCGGGTCGCTCACGATGAACGCGCCACGGCCGAACGGCAGGTTTATCGTCGTCTTGTCCCAGGTCCGTTCGAGAACCTTGCGGCGGCTGGTGGCAATCGCGACGCCGAAGATCGGCCGACCGGATAGCCGCGCGAGAAGAATGACGCCCATACCGGCGTCGCGCGGCTTCCCGTGTGGAATGTCGGCTATCATGCAGACATTCTTGCCTGTCTGAAGCGCCCTTTTCAGGGCAATCAGGGCGCGCGCCCCGCCTTTGTAGGCGTGGCGCCGCCCATCGCGCCCGCCGGAACCTCGCACGGCCTCGACCCCGAACCGGGTCAGAACCATCGCATTCAGTTCGGCGTCCGCGCTGCGCGAGACCATGGCGACCAATCCGCGGCGGCTTGGATAGACGGCTGGGGCGAGCAGGTGCTGGAGGGTTGGTGCGCTGGACGAGGCCGAGCCAGCCGGTCAACAGCGATGCCAGCAGCCGCATGACCGTCGGCGATTCCACCAGCCTGCGCCGCAGCCGGATCCTCAGCGACTTGTAGGAGCCGGGCAGCCGCTTCTTCTTTTTGGGCGCTGTACGCCCTGGCGCTGCGGCGGCAGTACGTTCATCCATCATTGCGATCCGGAGAGCTTCGGATCCGGATCAAGCAGTCGATGCAGATGGACGACGAAATAGCGCATATGGGCATTGTCCACGCTGGCCTGGGCCTTTGCCCTCCACGCCGCCTCGGCGCTCCTGTAGTCAGGAAAGATGCCGACGATGTCGAGCGCATCGAGATCGCGGAACTGCGTGCTGGCGAGGTTCTTCAATTCGCCCCCGAAAACCAGATGCAGAAGTTGTTTTTCGCCGTCTTCCACGGGGCCGCCATCTCCGCTGCCGATTTTTAGAATGTGCCGAAAGCCGGGGCGGTTTGAAACCGTTTCCACCGGCTGTCAACCGGAACGTCCGGAGATGACGCGGGCGAGCACCTCCAGCAGATCGCCGCTGCCGGCCGCGAGCGCGCCATGCCTGACCTCCGCCCCACCATAGCCCGGACGCCCGCCCCGCGCGTCGAGCAGCCGGCCGCCGGCCTCGTCGAGGATGAGATCGGCCGCCGCGAGATCCCAGTCGTGAGAATTCGGCTTCACGAAGGTCCCGTCGAGCGCGCCGTCGGCGATCATCGCCAGGCGGTAGGCAAGCGACGGAACATAGGGGACGCTGTCGATCGTCCGCAGAACACGCGGCGGCAGCAGCCTGGTCATGTTCTTCGGCCCCCCAACCCTCGGCTTCGACCGCACCGGACCGACCGTCAGAAGCTCTCCGTTCTTGAACGCGCCCTGCCCCGGGGCCGCCGAGAACGTCTCCCGGCGGGCCGGACATTCGAGGGTACCGGCGATCGGCCGGCCGGCCTCGACCACGGCAATCGAAACACACCAGCGAGCATCCCCTGAGAGGAAGCCACGGGTCCCGTCGATCGGGTCGACGACGAAGAGGCGGCGGGCGGTGAGCCTTTCCTCCCCATCCGTCGTCTCCTCGGACAGCCAGCCATAGTCAGGCCGCGCCGTCATCAGCACGTCGCGAAGGAAGTGGTCGACCGCGTAATCGGCTTCGCTGACCGGCGAGGTGCCGCCCTTCATCCACACTTCGGGGCTGTTGCGGAAATACTTCAGGGCGATCTGGCCGGCGTCGCGCGCCGCCCCCACGATGAGCGCGAGGTCACCCGAAAGCCCCACGTCGACAGCTTCGTCAACTGCCGGCAAGGGTCATCCCTTCGATGAACAGCGTGGGGCTCGCCGTGCCGAAATTGCGATCCAGGTCGCTGGCCGGCACCATCCGGAGAAACATGTCCTTCAAATTCGAGGCGATCGTCACCTCCGACACGGGGTAGGAGATCTCGCCGTTCTCGATCCAGAACCCGGACGCGCCGCGACTGTATTCGCCGGTCACCATGTTGACGCCCTGGCCGAAAACCTCGGTGACATAAAAGCCCGAGGCGAGCGCCCCTGATTGAGCACGCCTTTTTCCACCATCAGCAGCTTCTCCCCTGCCACTCCCTCGCCGTCGAAGGGGCGGGACGCCTGGCCGCGTGGCCGCATCGGTTCATCCGTCACCGTGACAGCGGCAGAGGCGACCTTCTTGCCCATCATATCGCGGAGGAAGCTGGTTTTCCGCGCCACGGCGGCACCGTTGATGGCGCTCGCCAGATGGCCTGCGATGCCGCGCGCGACGCGCGGCTCGAATACGACCGCCACGGGCCCGGTCCTGGCCTTGCGAGGATTGAGTCGTCGCACCGCGCGTTCGCCCGCCTTGCGTCCGATCGCCTCGGCGGCTTCGAGGTCGGCAAAGTGGAGACGCGAGGAATATTCGTAATCGCGTTCCATGGCGACGCCTTCGCCTGCAATGACGCTGGCCGAGCGCCCGAATCGCGAGCCGGTATAATGACCGACGAAACCGTGCGAGGTCGCGAGCACCAGTCCGGCAAGTCCGGCGCTCGCCCCCGCGCCGCTCGAGTTCTTCACGCCGGGAACTGCCAGCGCAGCTTCTTCTGCTGCAAGCGCGCTTTCCCTGAGTTCATCGGCCGTCACCACGGTCGAATCATAAAGATCGAGTCCGCGAACCGTGCTCGCCAACATATCCGGATCGGCCAGGCCCTGGTACGGATCTTCGGGGGACACCTTCGCCATGGCCACCGCGCGCTCCGCCAGCGTCCGGGGATCCGATCCGGCATTCGCCGACACGCTGGCCACACGCCCGCCCACGAAAACCCGCAGCGATACATCGTCTCCTTCGGATGATTCGGTGCTTTCGACCTTGCCCAGCCGAACCGAAACGCCGGTCGACCGACCCCTCACCGCGACCGCGTCGGCATCGTCCGCGCCCGCTTTTATGGCCGCTTCGACGAGACCGGCTACCCTGTCCGTCAAGCGCGCCGCATCGAGATTGTCATTCATGGTTCTGTCCTGGGTGGAAGGCCGTGAGGGGGCCAAACTTGCTCCTCCATCTATTGTCCCGGCCGGGCTTCTGCAATGGGCGCGGGCGTCGTAGCGGCGTCCGCGGATCGTGGAAAGGTGGGACGCCGACCGGTATCAGCCGACCAGATTGCGCCTTGCCTCGACCGCGCTCTCCACTGCGCGTTTCAGCTCGTCCTTGATGGATGCGGTCTCCGCCATCACGGCGTCGATTCTCAGGAAATCCAGAGCCCGGAATCGCGAGACGGGCGGCCGCAGCATGACGTCGGGCTGCGTTTGCACCAGCTTGGCGGCGGTGATCGACTGCATCATCAGCTGCGTGGCGCCCAGCATCAGATCGATTGCATTCGGCCTCCTGCGTCCGTTTGCGACCGGGCCTCCCACGACGTCGACGGCGATGACGATCTCGGCCATCCCGTGAAGCAGATCGAAGGGCACGGGGTTGTAGATGCCGCCGTCGAGCAACACGCGCCCGTCGCGCTCGACCGGTCGGAATATCGCGGGAATGGCCGCCGAGGCGGCCAGAGCCGAATGAAGCTCACCCTCGGAGAAGACCACCAGCTCATGTCCGAAGTAGTCGGTCGCCGTGACTTTCAGGGGAATGCGGAGATCTTCGAAGTATTGCGGGATGGCTTCCGGCAGGAACGTTCCCAGGATGCGCTCGATGTCGAACTGGCCCAGTTGAAGGCCGCCTCTCATCATGTCGGTCAGCGTGCCGCCGCTCGCCCGCCACATGCGCCCCGCGACATTCCTGGCGCTGCCCAGCACCGAACGGGCATAGTCGTGAATGTCGCGGCCGCTCATCCCCGCCGCCATTCCGGCCCCGATGATCGCTCCGATCGACGAGCCGGCGATCGCCACCGGCCGGATACCCATTTCGTCGAGCGCTTCGACGGCATGGATGTGGGCAAGCCCGCGCGCGCCCCCACCCCCGAAAGCAACCGCGCAGCTTGGCGAACTGCGGGGCGCCGTCCCTGCGTTCAACCGCCGTTCTCCTGCTTGGCGACCGGTCCGACGATCATGATTGCCGGCTCCGCCGAGAGCAGCCGGGCCGCCGCCGACCTGACGTCCTGCAGGGATACCGCGTCAATCAGACCCGCTCGCCTGTCGATATAGTCTATCGGCAGGCCTTCCACCTGCAGGGACACGAGGGTGGCCGCGATCGCCCGAGACGAATCGAGGTTGCTCAGCGCATAGGAGCCGATGACATATTTCTTCGCAGCCGCGAGCTCCGCTTGAGTGGGCCCCGCCTCGGCCATGCGCCGCACCACGTCGAGAATGACGTTCAGGGCCTCGCCGGCCCGATCGGAGCGGGTCGAAGTACCGATCACCAGCCCCGATGCGAACTCGTGGGTGACGAGCGAGGAGTTTACGCTGTAGGCGAGCCCGCGACGTTCGCGAACCTCGTCGAACAGGCGCGAGCTCAGCGTTCCGCCGCCGAGAATCTGGTTCATCAGATAGGCCGCATAGAACTCCGGATCGTCGCGCGGAACCCCCGGGAAGGCGAGCTGCAAGGTTGTCTGGGGCAGCGGATAGTTCACGCGCAGCTGCTGGTCGAGCTTCCAGTCGACATGCTGAACCGGCCGCAGCCGCGGTTTTTCTGACAGCGAGCCGAACAACCGCTCGATCTCGTGTCTTGCGGTGTCGGCATCGATCGCGCCGACCACCGCCACGTGCAGCTTCTCGCGGGCAAAGACGGCCTGATGCAGGGCATGGAGATCGGCTGCCGTAATGCCGGCGAGCGACGCCTGCGTGCCTTCGTCCCGTCGGGCGTAGGGGTGTTCCCCATAGATGGCCTGCGCCCATTTTATCTGGGCTTCGGCTTCCGGATCTTTCAGGGCGGCGACGACGCCAGACACCATCTGCGCCCGGATCCGTTCGACGGGGCCGGGATCGAAGCGAGGTTCCTGAACTGCGAGCCTGAGCAGTTCGAAAGCTTCGTCCTTGTTGTCGGCCAGCATCCTCATGGTGCCGTAAATGGTGTCCCGGCCGGCGCCAAATCGCATTTCCGCGCCAGCGTCGTCCAGCCTGACCTGAAACTCGCCGCTGTCCAAAGTGCCTGCGCCCTCGTCGAACAGGCCGGTCATGAGCTGCGTCAGCCCCTCCTTGCCGGACGGATCCTGCGTCGAACCTCCCTCGAACGCGAAGCGGATCGTCACCATAGGCACCGCGTAATCTTCGACCAGCCATGCGGTTATGCCGCTTTCGGTCTGGACCTCCTGGATCTGCACCTTGGCATCGGCCGGCAGAGCGACCAGAGCAAGACCCAGTGCGACAGCCAGCCTGGCGGCCGAAGTGCGAGTCATTACAGATGCTTCGGAGATCTTCTTGGCTGCAAGGTGCATGCGGCTTCACTCCCGTCCTGTAGAAGAAGGTAACAGGTAGCCGGTGACCGAATGATCGACGCCAAGGTATTTCTTCGCCGCGTCGCGCACCTGCCCGGCCGTGACCGCCCGGATTTTCTCGGGCCATCGCCTGACCTGCTCGACGGTTCCGCCGGTCGCCAGTGCCGCGCCATAGAGATTGGCCATGCTCGCCTGATTGTCGCTGGCGAAAATCATGCTGCGCAGGAATCGGTTCTTCGAGCTTTCGAGTTCCTTTTCGGTCACGCCCTGATCGATGATCCGGTCGATCTCGGCATCCACTGCGGCTTCGATCGCATCGAGTTCTGCCGTGCCGCGCGGCGCGCCGTAAACGGTGAAGCTGCCCTGGTCGAGCTTGGAACCGTCGAAATGGGCGCCTGCCGAGGCGGCTATCCCCGCACGGACCACGAGTGACTGGTAGATGCGGCTGCGAACGCCGCCACCGAGGATCTCCGACAGGAGGTCGAGCGCCTCCGCCTCCCCGGGGCTGGCGGTGGTGTAGGAGGGTGCCAGCCATGATTTGGAGAAGCTCGGTACCGTGACTCGCGGATCGGCCAGCGACACCGTCCGCCTGGTGTTGTGCTCCGGTTCTGCCGGGCGGATGCGCGGCGGCAGATCCGGGCCGCGCGGCACCAGGCCATAGGTCCTTTCCGCAAGCCCCCGAACTGCTGCCGCCTCGACGTCGCCGGCGACGATCAGGATAGCATTGTTGGGTGCGTAATAGCGGTCGTAGAACGCGATGGCGTCGGTTCGGTTGAGCTTTTCGATCTCGTGCATCCAGCCGATCACCGGAATGCGGTAGGGATGGTTCTGATAAAGCGTCGCGTCGATCTCCTCGCCGAGCAGCGCCTCCGGGCTGTTCTCGATGCGCGATCCCCGCTCCTCGATGATGACGTCCCGTTCCGGCCCGATGACCGCGTCTGTCAGGATCAGGTTGCGCATGCGGTCGGCCTCGAAAGCCATCATCGTTTCCAGGGCCTCCGGCGTGACGGTCTGGTGATAGGCCGTGAAGTCGTTGCCGGTAAAGGCGTTGTCGCTGCCGCCGATTTCGGCGACGGCCCTCGAGAACTCGCCGGCTGCGTGATTCTCCGTTCCCTTGAACATCAGGTGCTCGAAGAAGTGGGCAATCCCTGACTTGCCGGGGGGCTCGTCCGCACTGCCGGCCTTGTACCAGACCATGTGCGTGACAATCGGCGCGCGGCGATCCGGAATGACCACGACTTCCATGCCGTTGCCGAGCACAAAGTTGGCGATGGGGTTGTCAGGGGGCGGCGTTTCGGCAGCGACAGAAGCGCTGAACAACAGCGCGGGCAAGGCCATCGGCAACAGACGCGGCCAGTTGACGGTCAGTGACATCGGCTTCTCCAGGTGCGCGACACGCGGTTCATGCGCCTCGCTCGCCTGGTGCGTAAGTGAATTATTCGTCATCTTTGGGACCGGGGGCTCAGATCGCCTTCAGGAACCGGATGACGGTGTCTCCATACCGCCGCTCGTCCAGGACCTCGAAACCTTCACCCGGGACGAAGGTGGCGGCGGCGTCCTCTTCGATCAGGCACAGAGCGCCGGGCAGCATCCAGCCACCCTGCCGCGCCGATCTCAGCGCAGCTTCCCCCAGTCGCCTGCCGTAGGGGGGGTCGGCGAAAACGAGGCCGCAGGGGGCAATCGTGCCGGCATCTCCCAGGCTGGTCGCATCGCGGCGCAGAATCCTGCTGCGCCCTTCCAATCCCATGGCTTCGACGTTGCTGCGGATCAGCCCGCGGCCCTCGGCGGAGTCCTCCACGAAGATACAGAATGCAGCGCCGCGCGACAGCGCTTCGAGACCGAGCGCGCCGGTGCCTGCGAAGAGGTCGAGCACCCTTGCGCCTTCGAGCCGCTCGCCAAAGCCATGTGCAAGGACGTTGAACACCGCCTCGCGGGTACGGTCGCTGGTCGGACGAATTCCCTGATCCCTCGGTGAGGCCAGGTGCCGGCCGCGAAAGGCGCCGCCAACGATGCGCATGACCCGCTATCTTTTTCGCGGGCCGGTGCCAGGACCCTTGCCGCGAGGCGACCCACGCCCGGCCTGGCTGCCCGGGGGACGGTTACGGCCGGGTGGGGGCTTGCCGGACCCCGCGGAACGTTCACGCGGGTGCGCCGCCCCCGGCTCCGTTTCGGGCCTGCCGCGCGTCTCGGAACGCCGGCCACGATCGTCCTTGCCGAACGCCGGCCTGCCCTCACCCTTCCGGGCCTTCCTTCGGGCCTCCGCCTCGGCTTTTTCGGCGGCGGCGCGGCCGGCGCCGATCGGCCTGGCCCCGGGTGCCATCCACACATTCGCCTTGCGGGCGCCGGGCGGCTCGATCGGCGGGCGCTCGCGTCGGGCGCCGTGCGCGTCAGTCGGCGCCCGGCCGCGCTCCGGCCGTGTCGAAAGCTTCCCCAGCGCCTCGCTCCGCGCGTTTTCGCGGCGCTTCCGATTCCTGATGAGGCCACCCTCGTCCACCCTGCCGCGTTCCCCGTCCCGCTGGACCTTCGGCCGCGCCGTGCCTTCTCCCGCGGGATGCAACTCCTTCCTCACCGGCCTGTTGGAGAACGGGTTCAGAACGGGCGCCTCGAAATTGGCGCCGGATTCCTCGATGAGCCTCTCGCCCAGCTGGTCGCGCAACAGGCGTCCCTTGATCTCCTGGACGTGGCCCTCGGGCAACTCTCCCAGTTGAAAGGGACCGTAGGAAATCCGGATAAGACGCGAGACCTCCAGCCCGAGCGCGCCCAGGATGTTCTTGACCTCGCGATTCTTGCCTTCCCTGAGGCCGATCGTCAGCCAGGCGTTGGAGCCCTGCTCACGGTCCAGCGCCGCCTCGATGGAGCCGTAGAACACCCCGTCGACGGCAATTCCCTCCCGCAGGTCGGCAAGCGCCTTCGTGTCGACGCGTCCATGGACGCGGACCCGGTACCGGCGCAGCCATCCGGTCGATGGCAGTTCGAGGACGCGAGCCAGTCCGCCGTCATTGGTGAGGAGCAGCAAGCCTTCGGTGTTGACGTCGAGGCGGCCGATCGTCATCAGGCGCGGCAGGTCGGGCGGCAGCACGTCGAAAACCGTCCTGCGCCCCTCCGGGTCGCGGTTGGTCGTGACGAGACCGGCGGCCTTGTGGAAAAGAAAGAGCCGGGTCCGTTCGATCGGCGGGATCGGCGTACCGTCGACCGCGATCGTGTCTTCGGGCGAGACGTTGAGGGCCGGCGAGGACAGCGTCCTTCCGTTGACGGAAACCCGGCCGGCGGCAATGAGCGCCTCGGCATCCCGCCGCGAGGCAATGCCGGCCCGCGCCAGCCGCTTTGAGATTCGCTCGCCCGGCTCCGTGTCCTCGGTCCGGCGAGGACGCAGAACGGCTTTTCCATGGCCGGGCGCGGGCGCGGGCCGATCCCCGTCGCGCCGCTTGTCGAATTTCGCCGCCGGCCGCTCCCGCGCTGGCCCCTCCTTGCCGGAATGCGGAAGAGGTTCTGCCGGCCTGGCGGGCTTGCCCGCCGCGCGCTTGGGCTCGAATTTCTTGCGGTCGTCGTCCATGTGGCGCTTGGCTCCCTGGGGCGGTAGATAACAGGATCGAATCGGCCAGGCGAGGGAAATAGGGCGTGGCGCAAGGCGGCAGTTCGGGCATTTCCGCTCCGGATTTCATGGGCGTGGCGCTTGCCGAGGCCGAAAGCGCCGGGGCGCGCGGCGAGATACCGGTCGGCGCCGTGATCGCCATGCGGGGCGAGATGGTCATCAGGACCGGCAATCGGACCCGCGAGCTCAACGATCCGACGGCGCATGCCGAAATGCTGGCCATACGCGGCGCCGGCCAGGCCCTCGGCTCCGAGCGCCTGGCCGGGGCCGACCTCTATGTGACGCTGGAGCCGTGCACCATGTGCGCGGCCGCAATCTCGTTTGCGCGCATTCGCCGTCTCTATTTCGGAGCAGTCGACGAAAAGGGCGGGGCAGTGTCGAGCGGGGTCCGTTTCTTCTCGTCTCCCACCTGCCACCACGTCCCGGACCTTTTCCCCGGAATGGCGGAGGTCGAATCGGCCGCCCTGCTCAGAAGCTTCTTCCGTGCCCGCCGTATGCCCTGAATCCGACCGACGTCAGAGCCAAGGAACGAGGTCGCGCCAGCCACCGCCCTTGCGTGCCTGCTTCTTCAGGCGCCGGGCTTTCTTGGCCTCGTCTTCGCCGACATCCCCGACGGGCGCCGTCTCGGCCGGGACTCTGTATTCGAGCGGCGGCTCGCTGAGGTATTTGCGGGAGGTCGGGCTGACATTGCTCTCGGCGAGGCGCTTGTTGTACTGGGCGCGCAAGGCCTGCGACTCGCGATTGGACATCGGCGCCGCCTCCCTGTCCTGCTTCGCGTCGGGTGACTCGTACGAACGCTTCCGGTCCACCCCAGCCACCGCCATGTCGTTGACGACGAGCGGCTCGGCATTGTTGCTGGCCTGGTCGTCCGAAATCTCCGCGAGGATGCGGGCGCGCTTCCGCTCCGGCGATTCGGGCCAGGCAGGATTGGCCGAGGTGACGCTGTCCTGCGGCGGCGGCAGCTCCGCCGTGGTGGCCGGCTTCACCAGTTCCGGACGGGGCCTGTAATCGGGGGCAGCGCCGCGCTGGGTCCGCATGGAAAACATGCTGGAGAGATCGCTGGTCAGCTGCGCGTTGGCGGTGCGGCCGGTCCCGTAGGTGGGAGAACTCATGCAGCCGGCCACCATAAGGCCGGAGACGAGCACCGATGCCAGCAGGGCTGCGCGCCCGCCAAAATTTCTACCCATGGCCACTAATCCCTCGGTCCTCTCTCCGTTCACCCTCACGGCGGAGCGACGTGTCGTACGGTGTGCGACGCGAATCCGGCGACAATTTGTCTGCCCAGGCTGCCGTGTCTACAGCATCGGACCGAAAAGTGGAATCGCTTTTCGAATGAACCAGATGCGCCAACAGGACCCAGCAGCGGCAGGGCGCGTTTCGGTGCGTCTGCCGTCGCCCGACATCATAGGCCCGCAATGGTAAAGCGCTTCATAACCGGCCGAGCCGGCGCAACTCGCGCAGTACCTCGGCGTCGCGTTTCGAAACGTCGGGGAAATCCGGATCG
>JAJFMR010000288.1 GCA_020696915.1 Rhizobiaceae bacterium
AACGCGCCACGGCGCTCGCCAGTTCGTTCGCGGCCACCCTGGAACTCGTTCGCGAGGGTTTGGTCGAGGTGCGGCAGCATGAGCCGTTCGCGCCGCTTTACCTGCGCGACCGCCGGGAATCCAGAAAAGCAGAGGAAGTTCAATGAGCGAAAGCGCGCAAGCGGTTCTGGCCTTCACCGCAACCGCGGAAGACGATGAGCGGCCCATGCTCAATCCCGCCGAGCGTCTGCACCTGGTGGAAGCCATGCGCATGGCTGAAGCCATCGTCTTTGCAAGCGCGGAGCCGGTTTCCGAAAAACAGCTTGCGGGAAGACTGCCGGATGGCATCGACATTGCCGCGGCAATGGCAGGGCTGCAGGAGATTTATTCGCGCCGCGGCGTCAACCTCGTTCGCATTGCCGACAGCTGGGCGTTCCGGACGGCCGGCGATCTCGCCTTTCTGATGAGCCGTGACACGGTGCAGCAGAAGAAGCTGTCCCGCGCCGCCCTCGAGGTGCTTGCCATCATTGCCTATCACCAGCCCGTCTCGCGCGCCGAGATCGAGGACATCCGCGGCGTCGAGACCTCGAAGGGGACGCTCGACACCCTTCTGGAGACCGAGTGGGTGCGCATGCGCGGCCGACGGCGCACGCCCGGACGCCCGGTAACCTACGGCACGACGGAGAGGTTTCTCGATCATTTCTCGCTTTCCGAAATCCGCGACCTGCCCGGCATGGAGGAACTCAAGGGCGCCGGGCTGCTCTCGTCCCGCATGCCGGCAAGCTTCTCCGTGCCGGTGCCGCCGTCCGATCCGGACCTGCCTTCTCCCGACGAAGACCCGCTGACGGACATCGACCTCGAAGAACTCGGTCTGTTGACACCGCGCGTCACAGATGATTGACGCGACATGGCCGGGATGCTGATCCGGCCAGGAGTTGTCCGTGAACGCGCTGCCGCCCAGTCCGCCAGCCAGAGTTACGGCGGGCGTGACCTTCGCGGCGCGGCTGGCGTTCGAGCGCGTCAGCCATTCGTTCGACGGCGCCTCCGAGACATTAGCCGACATCAGCCTGGCGGCCGAACCGGGGGAGGTGCTGGCCTTGCTCGGGCCGTCCGGCTCCGGCAAGACGACGCTGCTCAGAATCGCGGCCGGCATCGAGCCGCAGACCTCCGGGCGCGTGCTTCTGAACGACCGTGAAATCGCCGGACCATCTGTCTTCCTGCCTCCCGAGAAGCGCTCGATAGGCCTGGTCTTCCAGGATTTCGCGCTGTTTCCCCATATGACCATACTCGACAACGTGCGGTTCGGGCTCAACGCGCTTTCCGGCGAGGAGGCGCGCCGGGAGGCCAATATTGCGCTGTCGCGCGTGGGACTGGAACGTTATGCCGGCGCTTACCCGCACGTCCTTTCAGGCGGCGAGCAGCAGCGCGTCGCGCTGGCCCGGGCGCTGGCGCCTCGCCCGGCGGTCCTGTTGATGGACGAGCCGTTTTCCGGGCTGGATTCGCGGCTCAAGGATACCGTCCGGGCCGAGACGCTCGCCATTCTCCGCGAAAGCCGGGCGACGGCCATCGTGGTCACCCACGACGCCGAGGAGGCCATGCGGATCGGCGACCGGGTCGCGCTTTTGCGGGGCGGCCGCCTGGTGCAGGAGGGCCGCGCCGAGGAGCTCTATCTGAGGCCGGCGGACCTGTTCGTCGCCGGCTTCTTTTCCGAACTGAACGTGTTCCAGGCGCGGGTCCTGGGCGGTGCCGCAGACACGCCGGTCGGGCAGGTGCCGTCCGGCAAGCTGCCGGACGGCACGGCGGTCGTGGTCGCCGTGCGGCTGGCCGGATTCGATGTCAGCCTGACCGAGGGGGAGGTGGAGGCGCGCATCCTCTCGCGCCGCTATCTCGGCGTGGTCGAACTCGTCGATCTTGCGGTTCCCGGAGCCGACCGCCCGGTTCGGGCCCGCATACGCTGCGGCGCCTTGCCGGAAGGCGCGCGCGATATATGGCTGTCGCTCCGCCGATCTGACGTACTTGTGTTTGAAACCGGCAGCGAAAACGCATAGATCAGGCCAGGCAAACAAATCCGAAAGAGAGTGCAATGGGTTCCTTTTCAATATGGCACTGGCTGATCGTGCTGGTCGTCGTGCTTTTGGTGTTCGGGCGAGGCAAGATTCCCGAACTGATGGGCGACATGGCCAAAGGCATCAAGAGCTTCAAGAAGGGCATGGCGGACGACACCGTCGACGACGACAGCAGGCCCGTGGATGCCAAGACCGTGGAACACCGCAGCGACGAATCGATGAGGGCGGCCCGCGAGAAGGCGTCCAAGGGCTGACCGTCCGGACAGCCGGAAAAAGCCCCCCGCCGTCCATTCGGAACGAGTGCAATGTTTGACATCGGCTGGACCGAGATGCTGGTGATCGCGGTCGTCATGATCGTGGTCGTCGGACCCAAGGACCTGCCCAAGATGCTGCGCACGTTCGGCAGGACGACGGCCAAGATGCGTGCCATGGCCGGCGATTTCCAGAAGCAGTTCAACGAAGCGATGCGCGAGGCCGAGCTCGACGACGTGAAGAAGTCGGTGGAGTCGCTGAAGAGCCTCAATCCGGCCGGCGAGATCCGCAAGCAGCTCAATCCGCTCGAGAAGGCGGCCGCCGACGTGCGCGCCGGCCTCGACACGGCAATGAAGCCGGCGCCGAAGCCGTCCGATCCGGCGACCACCCGGGCTGTCGAGTCGGAGCCGCTGAAGGGCGGCGCCACGGCCATGCGCCTCAGCCGGTGGCGGACAAGGTCCAGCCGGCAGCAGCCGCGAAAACGGCGGCCAAGCCCGCGGGAAGCCGCAGCAGGAAAGCCGGCGCGGCGGAAACCGTCCAGCTGGCCGGGGCCCCGGCGGCAGCCGCCGCCACCAGGCCGGCGCGCCGGAAAAAACCCGCAGGAACCGGTTCGTGACCGCTGAAGACGACGAGGTCGACAAATCGTCGGCGCCGCTGATCGATCATCTCATCGAGCTGCGGTCGCGGCTCATGTGGTCGATCGGCGGCTTCTTCATCGCTTTCCTGGTCTGCTTCTTCTTCGCCAAGGAGCTTTTCAACCTGCTGGTCATTCCCTTCAAATGGGCGGTGAGCTGGGCCGGGATGACGGACCAGAAGGTGGAGCTCATCTACACGGCTCCGCAGGAATTCTTCTTCACGCAGATCAAGCTGGCGATGTTCGGCGGGCTGGTGATCGCCTTCCCGCTGATTGCCGCGCAGATCTACAAGTTCGTGGCGCCCGGCCTCTACAAGAACGAGCGTCATGCCTTCCTGCCGTTCCTGGTGGCGTCGCCGATCCTTTTCCTGATGGGCGGGGCGCTGGTCTACTTCTTCTTCACGCCGATGGTGATGTGGTTCTTCCTGGCCATGCAGCAGACGGGCGAGGGCGGCGAGGTGCAGATTTCGCTGCTCCCGAAAGTTTCGGAATATCTCAGCCTGATCATGACGCTGATCTTTTCCTTCGGGCTGGTGTTCCAGTTGCCCGTCGTCACGACGCTGATGGCGAGGGTCGGGCTGCTCAGCGCGGCCGGTCTGGCCGAGAAGCGCAAATGGGCGATCGTCATCGCCTTTGTCGTCGCCGCGGTGCTGACGCCGCCGGATCCGGTCAGCCAGATCGGCCTGGCGCTGCCCACGATCCTCCTCTACGAGGCCTCGATCTGGGCGGTTCGGCTGATCGAGCGCCGGCGCGAGCAGGAACGTCAGGCGCGCGAGCGCGACGAAGCGGCTGCGGACGAACGGCGCCGGGAAGCGGCCGCAGCTCCAGCCGACCCGGTCAACCAGGCCTGAGATCGGCCCGCGCCTGCGGCTGCGGCAAGCCGGCCGGTCAGTGTTCGCGCCCGATTCGTTCGAAAAGCGATTCCCCTTTTCGCTGCGATGCTGTAGTTCCGCGAGGCGGTTCATCCCTCGCCGCGGAGAGGATGTTTCCGGATTGCGCGGTTCGTGTGAAAGCCTTTTCCCATGCTCGATATAAGATGGATTCGCGAGAACCCTGAAAAGGTCGTCGCTGCGCTGGTGAAGCGGCAGTGGTCCGCGTCCGAGGCGCGATCCGCCGTCGACGGGCTGCTGTCGCTCGACGAGGCCCGGCGTGCGCATCTCGGCAAGCTGCAGGAACGCCAGGAACGCCGCAACGCCGCTTCCCGGGAGATCGGCAACGCGATGCGCGCCGGCGATGCCGCCACGGCGGAGCGGCTGAAGGCCGAAGTCAACGAGATCAAGGCGTTCCTCGCCGGGGCTGAAGCAGAGGAGCGGCGCCTCGACCGGGAACTCCTGGACCTGGCCGCGGTCGTTCCGAACCTGCCGCTCGACGACGTGCCCGTCGGCAGGGACGAGCACGACAACCTGGAACTGCGCAAGGTCGGGCGCGTGCCGCCCCGACCGAACTGGGCAAGGGAGCATTTCGAGATCGGCGAATTGCTCGGTGAGATGGATTTCGAGCGCGCCGCGCGACTGTCGGGCAGCCGCTTCACCGTGCTGACGGGACAATTGGCGCGGCTCGAGCGCGCGCTCGGGCAGTTCATGCTCGACCTGCACACCACGGAGCACGGCTACACCGAAGTGCAGCCGCCGCTCATGGTCCGCAGCGAGGCGATGTACGGAACCGGGCAGCTGCCGAAATTCGCCGAAGACCTCTACGTGGCCGCCAGCCTGGCGCCGGATGGTCCGGAGCAGCCCGCCGACAGGCGCTGGCTCATCCCGACCGCCGAGGTCCCGCTGACCAACCTGGTGCGCGAGGAAATCGTCGCGCAGGACAGGCTGCCGCTCCGCTTTGCGGCGCTGACGCCGTGCTTCCGTTCCGAGGCCGGCTCGGCGGGGCGCGACACACGCGGCATGCTCCGCCAGCATCAGTTCTACAAGGTCGAGCTGGTCTCCATCACCGACCAGAACGGTTCCGCCGCCGAGCACGAGCGTATGACGGCCTGCGCCGAAGAGGTCCTGAAGCGTCTCGGCCTGCCGTTCCGGACGGTGCTTCTGTGCACCGGCGACATGGGTTTCGGGGCGCGCAAGACGTACGATATCGAAGTGTGGCTGCCCGGCCAGAACGCCTACCGCGAAATCTCGTCATGCTCGGCCTGCGGCGATTTCCAGGCCCGGCGGATGGAGGCGCGCTATCGCCCGGCCGAGGGCAAGGGCACTGCGTACGTCCACACGCTGAACGGGTCCGGCGTGGCGGTCGGCCGGGCGCTGATCGCTGTCCTGGAGAATTGCCAGGAGGAAGACGGCAGCGTGACCATTCCCGAAGCGCTCCGGCCCTATATGGGCGGGGCAACGAAAATCGAGAAGCAGCAGACACATGCGCATCCTTCTGACCAATGACGACGGCATCCATGCCGATGGCCTCGCCGCGCTGGAGCGCATCGCACGGACGCTGACGGACGATGTCTGGGTGGTCGCGCCGGAGACCGACCAGTCCGGCTATGCGCACTCGCTGTCGCTTTCGGAACCGCTGCGCCTCAGGGAGATCGGCGAGAAACACTTCGCGGTGCGCGGCACCCCGACGGACTGCGTCATCATGGGGGTGCGAAGGCTGTTGCCTTCGCCGCCCGACCTCATCCTGTCCGGCGTCAATTCCGGCTCCAACATCGCCGACGACATCACCTATTCGGGCACCGTTGCCGGGGCGATGGAAGGCGCGCTGCTCGGCATCCGCTCGATCGCCTTCAGCCAGGCCTACAACGTCGTGGAGCATTCCCGCGTCGTTCCCTACGACACCGGCGAGGCGCTGGCGCCTGCGCTGCTCGACCGGCTGATCCGCCTCGAGCTGCCCGCCGGAACGTTTCTGAACGTCAACTTCCCGAGCTGTCCGGCCGCCGAAGTGACCGGCACCGTGGTGACGGCGCAGGGCAAGCTGTCCTACAATCTCGGCATCGAGGAGCGCGCCGACGGCCGCGGCCTGCCCTATTACTGGCTGCGGTTCGGCCGCGACACGAGCGAACTGCGCGAAGGCACGGATCTGCACGCGGTGAGGAACAATTTCGTGTCGGTGACGCCGCTCAAGCTCGACCTGACCGCCCACGAGTTTCGCGACGAACTGGCCAAGGCTCTGGCATGAGCGCCGACCAGGAAGATCGCGAGGGATTTGCGGCTTTCCTGCTTCGCCTGCGCGGCAGGGGAATCGTCGCCAAGGGCCTGATTGCAGCTTTCGAGGCGACGCCGCGGCGGTCCTTCATTCCCCTCCAGTGGCAGGACGCGGCCTGGTCGGAGCGCATGATCCCGATCGAATGCGGAGAGGCGATCGAAGGCACCGACCTGCAGGCGGCTGCGCTGGCTGCGCTTTCGCTGGAGCCCGGCCATCGCGTCCTCGAGATCGGCACCGGCTCCGGCTATTCGGCCGCCGTCATGTCGCGGCTGTCGGCCAGGGTGTTCACGGTCGAGCGATACAAGACGCTGACGGAACTTGCCCGGCAACGATTCGAGACGCTCGGCATCTCCAATGTGTTTGCCAGGCAGGCGGACGGCTCGGACGGGCTGGCCGGGGAAGGGCCGTTCGACCGAATCATCGTATGGGCGGCGTTCGATGCGCTGCCCCGCGGTTTCGTCGATCAGCTGGCCACGGGCGGCATGATGATTGCGCCGATCGGTCCCGCCGAGGGCGAGCAGGGGCTCGTCCGGCTGATCAAGGTCGGCAGCCGCTTCGAGCGGGAAGATATCGGCAAAGTCCGGCTGCAGCCGATCCAGAGCGGCGTGCCTGCCGTTATATGACGGACGACACCGGCATGGCGCTCCTTCATGGCGCGGGGTGGTGGGTCACTGTTTTGTCATTCGGCGCTGCTTCCGGAGCCAAGCGCCCTCGTGGTTCGACAAGCTCACCATGAGGACTACTGAAAGCTCACCGGTTAGTCGGGGAACTGCATTCACCGTCGCACCGCCCGACTTTATTGCGAATGCGGGGGCAGGGCTTAACCGACCAGTAACACTAACACGATTTAATCATGCCAGTTCTTGTCTGGGTAT
>JAJFMR010000289.1 GCA_020696915.1 Rhizobiaceae bacterium
CCGGATTTCGACCAGTCGAAGGTGCCGCCGTCGACGATCATGCCGCCCATGGAATTGCCGTGGCCGCCGATGAACTTGGTCAGCGAATGGATGATGATGTCGGCGCCGTGCTCGAGCGGCCGCAGCAGATAGGGAGTAGCCAGCGTATTGTCGACGATCAGCGGCAGGCCATGGCGACGGGCGATGTTGCCGATTGCCTCGATGTCGACGAATTCTCCGCCGGGATTGGCCAGGCTTTCGATGAAAATGCCGCGCGTGCCGGCATCAATTCCGCTTTCGAACGACGAAATGTCGTCGATGTCGGCCCAGCGCACCTCCCACCCATAGTTCTTGAAGGCGTGGCCAAACTGGTTGATGGATCCTCCGTAAAGTTTTCTGGCCGCTATGAAATTCTCGCCCGGACGCATGATGGTATGGAATACCAGCATCTGCGCCGAATGGCCGGATGCGGTGGCCAGCGCGGCGGTGCCCCCCTCGAGCGCGGCGATGCGCTCCTCGAGCACCGCCTGGGTCGGGTTCATGATGCGCGTGTAGATGTTGCCGAACGCCTTCAGTCCGAACAGCGACGCGGCGTGGTCGACGTCGTCGAAGACGAAGGCGGTGCTCTGGTAAATCGGCGTGATGCGGGCGCCGGTCGCCGGATCGGGCCTTGCCCCGGCGTGCACCGCAAGCGTGTTGAACCCCGGGATTCGCTGGGACATTTGTTCTCCTGCTCCTGATCTGCTGAAATCGGACGGCATCATTGACGAAGCGGGACGCCGATTGCAAAGGCGATTTTTCCAGATGTCGCCGCCCCGACAGCCCGGCGGGGGTGGCTGGCGTATGCGCTCCCTATCGCTGCCGGATGCCGAAGTGCTGGAACCCCGCTTTGAGCAGGGGCCGTTTCGAAGACAGCACACCGGAGTTGACGCCGGTCCAGCCGATCTCCCCCGAAAGCCTGCCATATTCGATTTTCGGGCAGCGATTCATGACCACCTGCAGACCGGCGTCCTCCGCCCGCTTCGCCGCCTCGTCGTTGCGCACGCCAAGCTGCATCCAGATGACCTTCGGTGGCGGCGAAAGCCGCAATGCCTCTTCGACCACGCCGGGCGCGGCATCCGAACCTCGGAAGATGTCGACCATGTCGACGGGTTCGCCAATGTCGGCAAGGCGTGCATGAACCGGGCGCCCGAGCACCTCGCTGCCGGCCATGCCGGGGTTGACCGGGAACACCTTGAAGCCCTTGCCGATGAGATATTTGACCACGAACCAGCTCGGCCGCACGTCGTTTCCCGAAGCGCCCACCACGGCAATGCTGTTCACGCCGGTCAGTATCCCGGCGATGTAGTCCTGCGGATACGAGTCATGGTTCATGCGGGCGGCAGCGATATCCTGCCCTCGGCATCGATCGGAAAGGCCGGGTTGTGGGCGACTTCCCATAGATGCCCTTCGGAATCGGCGAAATAGCCGTACCAGCCGCCCCAGAAGGCACGCTGCGCCGGCTTGACGATGCGGCCGCCCGCACGTTCGGCAGCCGCAAGGACCTCGCCTACTTCTTCATCCGACCGCGTGTTGTAGGCGAGAGCCGCTGCCCTGAAGCCCGTCCCGTCGTCCTCTGACCCGGCGTCCCTGGCAAGCTCGGCCCGCGGCCACAGGGCAAGGATCGAACCGCCCATCTGGAAGAACGCGACACTATCGGTGATTCCGGCGTGCCGCGTCAGCCCCATCGCCTCGTAGAAGCGGACCGCGCGCCCGAGATCCTCGACGCCGAGGGTTACGATGGAGATCCGGGGCTCCACCCTAATTCCCCGTCCATTGCGGCGAACGGCGTTCGATGAAGGCGCCGATGCCTTCCTGCGCATCCCTGGCCATCATGTTTTCGACCATCACCTGCGAAGCATATTCATAGGCTTCGGAAAGTCCCATCTCCGCCTGGCGGTAGAATGCTTCCTTGCCTGTCTTCAGGATCAGCGGCGATTTCGAGGCAATCGTCCCGGCGTATTTCATGACGGCCTGAGCGAGGTATTCGCGGGGCACGACGCGGTTGACCAGCCCGAATTCCCTGGCCGTTGGCGCGTCGATCGTCTCGCCGGTCAACAGCATCTCCATGGCGTGCTTCCGCGAGACGTTGCGCGACAGGGCGACCATCGGCGTCGAGCAGAACAAGCCGATGTTGACCCCAGGCGTGCAGAAGGCAGCCGCGTCGGACGCGACGGCAAGGTCGCAACTGGCGACGAGCTGGCAGCCGGCGGCAGTGGCCAGGCCGTCCACCTCGGCGATGACTGGCTTCGGATTTCGCACGATGGTCTGCATCAGCGCCGAGCAGGAGCCCATGGCACGCTCGAAGAAGGCCCGTCCGCGATCCGGATCGGCGCGGTGCGCGGTCATCTCCTTGAGATCGTGCCCGGCACAGAACAGCTTGCCGGAGGCCGCAAGCACGACGACACGGACGGCAGGGTCCGTGCTCGCCTGGCCGAACTCTTCCTCGAGCGCGGCAATCAGGGCGAGCGACAGCGCGTTGGCGGGCGGACAGGCGAGCGTGAGGCGCAGGATGCCGTTCTCCAGCGATCTCATTACGGGTCCCGACTGGACGTTCGTCTTCAGGACTGCGATCTCGGCCATTTTCCTCACTCCAGCGGCTGGCTGGCGGCAGCAAGGGTGCATCGTCACCGGCCGGGGGAGCCGGCCTCGCCTGTCAACTAGCACATTGCCGGTTGATGAACACCCGTGTGCAATGTTTTGTGGCGTTGAGCCGCAGGGAAGCGGCGCAAGCGACTGTCAGGGAACAAAGCCACGATGCCGGAACAGGCCAATCTCAAGCCGGTGATGAGCGCCGACGAGGTCAACGCCCTCCTGTCGAGCGTCTATCCGCAACTCAACGAAAGCTACTCCTTCTACAAGGCCGTCGACGTGTTTGCGGGCGGCTGCACGGTGCGTCTGGAGGCCGACGAACGGCACCTCAGGCCCGGGGGCACGGTTTCGGGTCCGTCGCTGTTCACCCTTGCCGACATCGGCGGCTATGTCTGCGTGCTTTCGCATGCCGGGCCGGACGCACTGTCGGTGACGACCAGCCTCAACATCAATTTCGTGCGGAAAGCGCCGGCCGGCTTCATCGACGGCCATTGCCGGATCCTGAAGCTCGGGCGAAGCCTGATGGTTTTCGACATAGATATCGTGGCCGATGGTCAGACGGTCGCGCATGCAACCGGCACCTATTCGATTCCACCGGCCTGACGACGAGGAGCCGCCGGCAGACCATCGGGGCGTGGCACCCCAAGGCAAAAGCCACTCCAACGCATGTGGTATCTTAATACCTCATGTCAAAGCCTTTGTTTTTGTTGCAGATTGATGTAGATCAGGAGTAATAAGGCGCCTTGACAAGCGCGAGCGCCATCCCCTATAAGCCGCTTCGTCACAGCCGCCTCCGGGCGGCCGTTTCATTGTTGGCGCGGCAGATCGCGGCCAACTCAAGCAACAAGAAACGCCTTCCCCCGGAAGGTCCAACGAAAGCCTGAAACCATGAAAACCTTCTCGCAGAAGCCTGCGGACGTGGTGAAGAAGTGGGTGCTGATCGACGCCGAGGGACTCGTCGTCGGCCGTCTTGCCACAGTTGTCGCCAACCGCCTCCGCGGCAAGCACAAGCCGTCCTTTACGCCGCATGTCGACGACGGCGACAATGTCATTGTCGTCAATGCCGACAAGGTCGTCTTCACCGGCAACAAGTTCACCGACAAGATCTATTACTGGCACACCGGTCATCCCGGCGGCGTCAAGGAGCGCACCGCCCGGCAGCTGCTCGAAGGCCGCTTTCCCGAGCGCGTCGTCGAGAAGGCCGTGGAGCGCATGATACCGCGTGGTCCGCTGGGGCGCCGACAGATGAAGAACCTGCGTGTCTATGCCGGCACCGAGCATCCGCACATCGCCCAGCAGCCGGAGACGCTCGACGTCGCGGCCCTGAACTCCAAGAACAAGAGGGCCTGACCATGGCTGACCTTTCCTCTCTCTCGGAACTCGGCACCGCAGCGCCCGCAGCGCAGCCCGCGGCACCCGTCCACGTCCAGAAGCTCGACCGGCTGGGGCGCGCCTATGCCACCGGCAAGCGCAAGGATGCGATCGCGCGTGTCTGGGTGAAGCCGGGCTCAGGACGGATCCTCGTGAACGACAAGGAGTTCGGCACGTATTTTGCGCGGCCGGTTCTCCAGATGATCCTCAAGCAGCCGATCGTCGCGACAAACCGCGAGGGGCAGTTCGACATTGTCGCCACCGTCGTCGGTGGCGGGCTGTCGGGTCAGGCGGGCGCGGTGCGCCACGGCATCTCCAAGGCGCTGACCTATTACGAGCCGGGGCTGCGGGCCGTACTCAAGAAGGGTGGCTTCCTGACCCGCGACAGCCGCGTGGTGGAGC
>JAJFMR010000290.1 GCA_020696915.1 Rhizobiaceae bacterium
GTTATGATGTCGTCGATGCGAGCCGGCGACCTGAAATCGATCTCCATGCGGCGTACCACCCAGACGATCCTCTCCCCATGCCTGCCGTCGTGGAGTTCACTGTGGTGGACCCCGGCGAGTCGCAGGAAGTCGGAGCGGCCGCGTTCCAGGAATTCCAGGTAGCGGGCGTGGTAGACCAGGCCCGAGAAGTCGGTGTCCGCATAGTAGACGCGCGCCATCAGCCGATGGCCGCCCGCAGTCAGTGTCCCCGACAGGCCCGCGACGAGCGCCTGGGAGTCGCCATGATCGTCCATTTCCGATTCCTTCCGGACCCGTGCGACACTTGCCTGCGGCTGCGATGCCACCGATGACAGCTTCGATCAAGGCCACAGAAGGAAGCCGCAGGGCCGGACCGTACGACCGGGCTGAGCAGATCACTCTTCCTGGAAAAGGCTGATCTGCTGCTGCAGCAGATCGTTCGGCGGATCGAGCCCGAGATGCCGCCAGGCATTGGCGGCCAGCACGCGGCCGCGCGGCGTTCGCTGGATGAAGCCCTGCTGGATGAGATAGGGCTCGATGATGTCCTCGATGGCGTCGCGGGGCTCGGAGAGCCCGGCAGCGATGGTTTCGATGCCAACGGGCCCGCCCCCGAAATTCCTGGCGATCATCGCGAGATAGCGGCGGTCGAGCGAATCGAGGCCGAGCGCGTCGACCTCCAGCCGCAGCAGCGCGTCGTCGGCGAGCTGCCGCGTCACATGATCGGCGCCGGCCACCGACACGAAATCGCGGACGCGGCGCAGCAGCCGTCCGGCAATGCGCGGCGTGCCGCGTGCGCGCCGCGCAATTTCCATGGCGCCGTCGTCGCTGATCGGCATCCCCAGGATGCGGGCGCCGCGGCGAACGATCTGCTCGAGTTCCTCCACCGAGTAGAAGTTCAGCCTCACCGGGATGCCGAAGCGGTCGCGAAGCGGGTTGGTCAAAAGGCCGAGGCGCGTGGTGGCTGCAACCAGGGTAAAGCGCGCCAGGTCGATCTTGACCGACCGCGCTGCCGGGCCCTCGCCAATGATCAGGTCGAGCTGAAAATCCTCCATCGCCGGATAGAGGATTTCCTCGACGGCCGGAGCGAGGCGGTGAACCTCGTCGATGAAGAGGACGTCGCGATCCTCGAGATTGGTGAGAAGGGCGGCGAGGTCCCCGGCCTTGGCGATCACCGGGCCGGAGGTGGAGCGGAAATTGACGCCGAGCTCGCGGGCCATGATCTGCGCCAGCGTCGTCTTGCCGAGTCCGGGCGGGCCGACGAACAGAACATGGTCCAGCGCTTCGCCGCGTTTGCGCGCCGCCTCGACGAACACCTTCAGATTGGCGCGCGCCGCCGTCTGGCCGATGAACTCGTCCAGAACGAGCGGGCGCAGCGAGGTATCGAGCTCGTCGCTGCGGCTCTCGGGAGAGATGATGCGGGGCGGCGTGTTCAAGGCGTCCCCCCGCCATCCTTCCGCTGCCGCGTCCGACGTGCGCCCGACCTGGCGTGCCTGCCCCTCATCGCGCCAGCTCCTTCAGTCCGAAGCGGATGAGCCTCGCGGAATCGGCGCCGTCCCCGGCGGTCTTCAGTGCCGCGGCGACGGCGTTGGCGGCGACGTCCCGGGAGTAGCCCAGATTGACCAGCGCCGAGACCGCATCGGCGACGGGGGCAGGGGCCACACCCTCGCCGAGTTCCTGCTTCAGCCCGATCGTGCCAGACGCCGGACCCGCGAAGGCAGGCGCCTTGTTCTTCAGTTCCGTAACGATGCGCTCGGCCACCTTTTTGCCTACTCCCGGCGCGCGGGATACCATGGCGATGTCGCGCAAAGCTATCGCATTGGCCAGATCGGCAGGCGACAGCGTCGACAGGATCGACAGCGCCACCTTGGCACCCACCCCCGGGACGCTGCCCATCAGCATTCTGAACCATTCGCGTTCGAGGACGGACTGGAAGCCGTAGAGGCGGATCATGTCTTCGCGCACATAGGTTTCGATGAACACCGTCACCGTCTCGCCGGTCCGGGGCAGTTCTGCGAGCGTGCGCGTCGGGCAGAACACGACATAGCCGACGCCGCCGACGTCGACGGTGCAATGGTCCTCGCCGATCTCGTCCAGGGTTCCCCTGAGCTTGCCGATCATTTCCTGCGACCTCCGGGCGGGCAGCCCGACCTCTATACGTTGCCTGCCGCCCGCGCCATCGCGGCGATCCGAAAGGCAGCGCTCTGCCGGTAGTGGGCATGGCAGATGGCGACGGCCAGGGCGTCGGCCGCATGCTCCGAATCGAAGACTGCCTTCGGAAGCAGCACCTTCACCATCATGTGGATTTGCCGCTTGTCGCCATGGCCGACCCCGATCACCGCTTTCTTGACCGTATTGGGGGCGTACTCGGCGACGTCCAGTCCGGCGAGCGCCGGCACGAGCATTGCCACGCCGCGTGCCTGTCCGAGTTTCAGCGTGGCCAGCGCGTCCTTGCTGACGAAAGTCTCTTCCACCGCCGCTTCATGCGGGCGCTGGCTGCCGACGATCATGCGAAGGCCCTCATGGAGTTCGCAGAGCCGGCTGGCCAACGGCGCCTCGGCGGTGGATTTCAGCGTGCCCGCGGCAATGAAAGTGAGCGAATTGCCAAACGTCTCGACGACGCCCCAGCCGGTCCGCCGCAAGCCTGGATCGATGCCGATGATGCGAATCGCGGCCGCCATGGCCGGACTTTATCCATGGCGGATGGGCATGCCAGCGATTTTTGCGAACAAACGGGAAACGACAGGCCGCGTCGTCAGGCGGTCGCGAAGGCCGTGTTCAGGAGCATGATCTGATCTGATACCGGATTGGAGGTGCGACCTGAACCCTGCGGGGCGACATTCTTGCCGTAGATCTCGTCGTCCATCCGCCTGACGAGCGCCTGGAAACTGAGCGAGCGATCGACCAGATCGACGAAGCTTTGCGGCAATTCGCTCCAGGCCGTGGCCTCCGCATGCGCGGAGGCGGTGTCCAGACGCACCTTGGCCTTCTCGGCGGCCACCTGGTCGCGGCTCATTTCTCCGGTGTTGGCCGCCCGCTGCAACAGCAGCCAGGAAGCGACCTGCATGAGCCGCGTGGTCAGCCGCATCGACTCGGCCGCATAAAGCGTGGCGGCCAGCCGCGACAGCTTTCTTGCCTCGGCCCGCCCAGGCCCGTCGAGATATTCCGCCGCCCTCTCAACCAGGCCCATGCCTTCGTCATAGAGGGGCTTGAACGACTGCGAGAAGACGCGGTGTTCCGCGAGCCTGATGGTTTCTGCTCCTGCCTGCTCGCTCATTCCACGTCCTGCATCGCCTGGCGCGGCGGTCCCTATGCTGTTCCGCCGCGTCCCGCGGCAGGGCTCGGGGAAAATGCGCTTCACGGCGGATCAACGCAAGCACATGTTTAATAAAAGGTTAACGCCCGCGGCCACGGCTCCGCGGTCCACAGGCAAAAAAAGAGCCGCAAATGCGGCTCTCAGGAGTTAACAGGGAGGCGTCAAACGAAGTGGCTCGGCCACTCGGTAAGAATCCAGACGACTGGATGGCCCATAGTAAACGGCCGTAAAGCTTAACCGCCGGTTAACGCACGCTGATTTTTTTATTCAAAGGCTGCCGGCATTTCGCGATTCAGCAACGGGCCACCGCGGCGGCTTTCCACAGGCTTTTTCTGCCACACTGCAGGGAGCGCAACGACCACGAACAGGAACATCGCGGCATAGAAACCGAGCGAAGATGCCGCCACCAGGGGCTCTATTCCAGGATTGCCGGCAAGCAGGAAGTAAAGGCCGACGAGGAGGGAGATTCCGCTCACCGTCGTCAGCCAGAAGTGCGCCTGCGCCGGCCGCGACGCCGCGACAGCCGGAAAAAGATGATAGAAGAAGGCGAACACCGACGACATCAGCCACCCGGCGACCATGACATGAGCGTGCACCGGCATCTGGCCGTGATCATGGGTGATCGACATGTGTAGTCCGAGCGCCATGCCGCACAATGCGTAGACAAGCGCCAGAGTGAAGAAGTAACGAGCAACGCCCTGCAAGACGGCCTCCATAAGACAGTGATGGCGTCGGGCGCCGCCATCGGGCCCGACAGGGTTTTTCGCAACCGATCGATCCGCCATGAGGCTCCGACCCGATGCGTGAGGCGCGCAGGACTCGGCGACGGACGTTTCAGC
Organism: Rhizobiaceae bacterium; assembly: GCA_020696915.1. Taxonomy (GTDB): domain Bacteria; phylum Pseudomonadota; class Alphaproteobacteria; order Rhizobiales; family Rhizobiaceae; genus JAJFMR01. Next base: position 4,171 of record JAJFMR010000290.1, read on the forward strand.
CGCATGTCGCCGCGCGAGCTCACATGCAACGAAGCAGTTACGTCAGCCTCTCCAAGAAGGCGTCAACTCGCGACCGACTTTCCGCAAAATCACAGCTGACGAAGTGCTTTCACGGCGCGGCGGATCGCCGACGGATGATTCTTCTGAGCGCAAGATAAGTCTAACTCCGGTGCGACACATGATCAGCAGACCAGGTCGTCTTGCGGCAGTA
>JAJFMR010000291.1 GCA_020696915.1 Rhizobiaceae bacterium
CAAATCTCGCCATCGGCTGGCGCACCAAGCCATGACGAGGTTGGAAAACAGAAACGTGGCTGGCTTTCCTGCCGCCGACGCGTGGGTGAACACGGTGGCCGAAGCGAAGCCCGGTCAGCGACCTATGGGCTGCCTCAGTTCCATAATATATCTTATGCGACTTCGAGATTTGGCGGACCGGTGGCCCTCGGCCTGAATAGCGGCCGCTGAGATCGTCCGATCGACGAGCACATCCCTGCGCGGAGACATGCGGGTTCTCACGCCGCCCATCACTCCGGGAGACCGGCCTTGCGGTGCGAGGTGAGCCGCCGGCGCGCTCCGGATACAAACCCGGAGCTTGCTCCCTGTCTGGCGACACGCCTCGGAAACAGCTTGCCGGTAGTCCTCGTGCAACTCGGCCACTTCCCCGGCCGGGCAAGACGGGTCCGAAACCGGAGCAATGTCATGGAGATGGTGACGCTTATCCATACGCGCTGGCCGAAGGACGAATTCATCTACGAACCGAGCACCGGCGACAATATCGACGACGTCGACGATCTTTCGGCCGAAGAGCGCGGAGCGCTTTACCGGACCGCGGGCCGCCCGCTGACGAGACCGGCAAACCGCAAGCGGATCAGCGGCCTGTGGGGCACGATGATGATGGTGGTGGGGGGCCCTATCCGGCTCTCCCGGTTCGATCACAAGCTCGAACAGCAGCTGCTTGCCGACGAAGTGGAAGTCGAGTTCACCATGAACAACCGCAAAGTCTACGCGGCGATCAAGGGCGATGTCTCTTCGACCCGGCTCTACACGACGATCGAACGCTACCGCGCCAATGACGGCACCGTGAACGAGTGGGACATCGGCTATGTGCGGATGGTCGGCCGCGACACGCCCTATGGGTTGCGGGTCGAGCGCAACAACAGTGTCGTGAGGACGCTGCGCAACGGCCATGACGGCATCTGCATACGCGTGCTGGGCGGAGCGACCGCGCAGCAGCGCGGCATCCTGATCCATGAAGCGCCGCATGTCGGCTGGGTCATCGGCTGCATCGGTCCACGGCCACACGGCGATCGCCGGGCATTCGACAATCGGCCCGGCAATCCCGCCGACCAGACAGTGCGCGAGATCGTCGGGGAACTGGCGCGGCGCGGCGGCAATGGCAGCCTGTTCGTGCTGAGGGCGTGAGCACCCCCAGCGCTCTACGAACCGTCGCCCCTGTGCGGCCGGACCTCGACCGACCGACCAGGGCTTGGGCCACCGATCAGCCTGCGTGCTCCTCCAGCCATTTGTCGAGCTGCTGGATCTCGCCCTCCTGCGCCTTGATGACGTCCTCTGCGAGCTTTCGGATCTCAGGGTCTTTCCCAAATTCCAGAACGATCTTGGCCATGTCGATCGCGGCCTGATGGTGGGGAATCATCCCTCGCGCGAAGTCGACGTCGGCGTCGCCGGTGTCCTGCATGGCACTCATCGCCTCGTGCATCCGGTCCATGGCCTCGCGATAGCCAGCCGACGCAGGCGAGACCTGAGCTTGAGCAGCGGGGGCGGTTCCATGGCCGTCATGGCTTTCCTGCGCCACGGCAGTGCCGCCAGCGAGGCCAAGCATGGCCGCGAACGCGGCCGCGGCAATTCGTGTTCTCATCGTCATTGTCATTCTCCTTCTTCTATTCTGGTTCTTGTGCCCGTCGCCGGTGGAGGGCATTCCCGGGCTTTGTTCATTTGAGCGACAGGGATCGCAGCCGGAGTGCGTTGCCGATCACGGAGACGGAGGACAGGCTCATCGCCGCGGCCGCAATCATCGGCGACAGAAGCGTCCCGAAGACCGGGTAGAGAACGCCGGCGGCGACCGGCACCCCGAGCGCGTTGTAGAGGAAGGCGAAGAACAGGTTCTGCCTGATGTTGCGGATCGTCGCCTGCGCCAGCCTGCGCGCCCGCACGATCCCGTTGAGGTCGCCCTTCACCAGCGTGATGCCTGCGCTTTCCACTGCAACGTCTGCGCCCGTGCCCATGGCAATCCCGACATCGGCAGCGGCAAGCGCCGGGGCATCGTTCACTCCGTCACCCGCCATGGCGACGCTGGCGCCCTTCGAATGGAGCTCGTCGATGAGCGCCTTCTTGCTTTCGGGCATCATGTCCGCCCGCACCTCGTCGATGCCCAGACTCGCCGCAACGGCCCTGGCGGTGCGCTCGTTGTCACCGGTCGCCATGATGATCCTCAACCCGCTCTCGTGCAGCGCCCGGATCGCGCCGGCCGTTGTCGCCTTGATCGGATCGGCGACGGCGACCAACCCCGCCAGCCTGCCGTCCACCGAGACGAACATGGCCGTCTTGCCGTCGGACCTCAGTTCGTCCGCTTTTGGCTTCATAGCTTCGGCGGCGACTCCGAGGTCGCCCATCATCGCGGCGTTCCCCAACGCCACGGCGCGACCCGACACTTTGCCCTGAACTCCCTTCCCGGTGACCGCTTCGAAATCCACGGTATCAGCCATCGCGGTTCCTCGCGCCTGCGCGCCCTCCACGATCGCCTCCGCCAATGGATGCTCGGAGCCGCGCTCGAGGCTGGCGGCAAACGCCAGCAGTTCGTCTTGCCGGAAGCCTTCCGCGGCGACCACGTCGGTCAGTTTCGGCCTGCCCTCGGTCAGCGTTCCGGTCTTGTCGACGATCAGCGTGTCGACCTTCGCGAAGCGCTCGAGCGCCTCGGCGTCCTTGATGAGCACGCCAGCCTGAGCGCCTCGTCCCGTCGCCGTCATGATCGACATCGGCGTCGCGAGCCCGAGCGCACATGGACAGGCGATGATCAGGACCGAGACCGCCGAGACGATGGCGAAGGTCATGCTCGGCTCGGGTCCGAAGATCGCCCACACGATGAAGGCGAGGATCGCGACGAGCACCACCGCCGGCACGAAATAGGAGGAGACACGGTCCGCGAGTCCCTGGATAGGCGCCCGCGAGCGCTGCGCCTTGGCGACCATCTCGACGATCTGCGAGAGCATCGTCTCCTCGCCGACCTTCTCGGCGCGCATGACGAGCGAACCGTTCTTGTTGAGGGTGCCGCCGGTCACCGCGTCTCCTTCGGTCTTCTCGACCGGCACGGATTCACCGGTGATCATGGACTCGTCGACCGAGGACCGGCCTTCGAGCACGGTGCCGTCCACCGGCACGCTGTCGCCGGGCCGTACGCGCAGCCTGTCGCCCGACTGGACTTCCTCCAGCGGCACGTCGGCTTCAGTGCCGTCGTCGGAAATCTTTCGCGCCGTCTTCGGCGCGAGATCGAGCAGCGCGCGAATGGCCGAACCCGTGCGCTCGCGCGCCTGCAGCTCCAGCACCTGGCCGAGGAAAACGAGGGCAACGATGATGGCGGCCGCCTCGAAATAGACGGGCACCGTGCCGTCGTGGCCGCGGAACTGGTGCGGGAAAATGCCCGGAAAGACCGTCGCGACGACGCTGTAGAGATAGGCGGCGCCCACGCCGATCGAGATCAGCGTCCACATGTTGGGGCTGCGGTTCACGAAGGAGTCATAGCCGCGGCGGAAGAACGGAATCGCTGCCCAGAGCACCACGGGCGTAGCCAGCATGAGCTCGATCCAGACTGCAAGACGCTCTCCGATCCACTCCCTGAATGGCAGTCCGAACATCGGCCCCATCGCCAGGACGAGCAGCGGGATGGAAAGGACCGCGCTTACCCAGAACCGGCGCGTGAAATCGACGAGTTCGGGGTTGGGCCCCTCCTCGCCCGTCGGCACGCCCATCGGCTCGAGCGCCATGCCGCAGATCGGGCAGGAGCCGGGCTTGTCGCGGATGATTTCGGGATGCATCGGGCAGGTGTACTGCGTGCCCGCCGCCATCTTTTCGACTGCCGGCCGTCCGCCGGAATAGCGGTCCGGTTCGTTCTCGAATTTCGTCTGGCATCCGGCCGAGCAGAAGTAGTAGCCCCTGCCCTCATGCCGGCTGAAATGCCTGGCGGTCGCCCGGTCGACCTTCATGCCGCACACGGGGTCCGTCGCATCGAGAAAGGACGCCGGTTCCTTCACGAACCTGTCGCGGCACGACTGGCTGCAAAAGTGATAGAGATGGCCGGCGTGCTCGGCTTTCGGCTTGCCCGCCGACGCATCGACGATCATGCCGCAGACGGGATCGCGGGTGACGCCGGAATCGGGAGATCCGACAAGGTGACGGTGACCGGCACGGGCATTGGCGCCGTGGTCATGTGTGCCGCAATCATGTTTCATGGCGTTTTCTCCGATGTTGGGCGGACTGTAGAGCTTCCACCTGCTGGAAGGTCAACCGCGCATTTTCCACGAATCTTCCGGAACGGTAGAAGCCGCCGAAGCCGCCGAACCGTGATATCCCGGTCCCCTGCTCCGGCAGAACCACGACGCGGCAAACATC
>JAJFMR010000292.1 GCA_020696915.1 Rhizobiaceae bacterium
GATAGCCTTGCGGCCCGGCGAGACGGCAGCGATCGGCCGTCTTGGAAAGACGCCGGTGGTCGCGCTTCCCGGAGCGGCCGATCACGCCTTCTCGGGCTTTCTGGCGCTGGCGCAGCCGTTGCTCGACCGCCTGTCCGGCCGTCAGGACAGGCAAGCAGAAGTCCTGCCGCTCGGCCGCAAGATCGCGTCGCAGCCGGGCGTCGCCGAACTCGCCTTGGTGAACCAGGAAGGCGGCAGCTGGATGCCGCTTGCCGTCGGCCGCCTGTCGCTCGACCGGATGCGGCTTGCCGAGGCATTTCTGCTGGTCCCGCCGGGCAGCGAGGGTTATGCGGCTTCGACACCCGTTCCGGCGTTTCCGCTCCGTGACATGACATGAGTGCCCGCAAGAAAATGGCCGATCTTCCTTCCCGCGCTGCGCTCCGCCAGGAGCAGTTCCTGACGATCCTGTCCCGGGAGGAGGCGCTGGCCCGATTCGAGGCGGCACTTTTTCCGCGCGCCGTCGCCGTGGAGCACAGGCGGCCGGGCGAGGCACTCGGCCTGGCGCTCGCCGAAAACGTCGTGGTGCCGGTCGACGTGCCGCCCTTCGACCGCGCCAATGTCGACGGTTTCGCCGTGCGCTCCGCAGATATCGAAGAGGCTTCGGAAGGAAACGCCGTCCAGCTGGAACTCAACGCCGAAACCATCGCCTGCGGCGTCGAACCCGCACTGCCGGTGCGGGCCGGAACGGCAACCGCGATCGCCACCGGCGGCCCGGTGCCGCGCGGCGCCGATGCGATCGTCATGGTCGAGCACAGCGAGCCGCTCGGCTCCGGCGCCGTGGAGATCAGGCGCAGTGCCTTCCCCGGCCAGTTCGTCTCGCATGCCGGCTCCGACATGGCGCGCGGCGAAACGGTGCTGCGCGCCGGCACCGTGATCGGTTCGCGCGAGATCGGCATGCTCGCGGCATGCGGCGTGAATTCGGTCGCGGTGGCGACGCGGCCCCGCGTCGCCGTCCTGTCGACCGGCGACGAACTGGTGCAGCCGGGCGCGCCGCTCGGGCCTGCCGCCATCTACGACACCAACGGCGCCATCGTCACCGCCGCCGTCCTGGAGAACGGCGGCGATGCCGCGTTTCTCGGGCACGTCCCCGACGACGAGGCAAAGCTCGAACGCGCCATGCGGGACGCGCTCGCCGGCCACGACATGCTGATCCTGTCGGGCGGCACGTCGAAGGGCGCGGGCGACGTCACCCACCGCATCGTCTCGCAGCTCGGCAGCCCCGGGATCATCGCCCACGGCGTCGCGCTGAAGCCGGGCAAGCCGCTTTGCCTGGCGGTCTGCGACGGCAAGCCGGTCGTCATCCTGCCGGGCTTTCCGACCTCGGCCATGTTCACCTTCCACGACCTGATCGTGCCGGTGCTGCGCCGCCTGGCCGGCCTGCCGCCGCGCCCCGACACTGCCGTCGAGGCCCACCTTCCGCTGCGCATTGCCTCGGAGCTCGGCCGCACCGAATTCGTCATGGTGTCGCTGGTCGCCGGCGGCGACGGGCTGGTGGCGTATCCGACCGGCAAGGGCTCCGGCGCCATAACCTCCTTTGCCCAGGCCGACGGCTTCATTCGCATCGAGGCGCTGGCCGACCATCTGCCGGCCGGCAGCGCGGTGGAGGTGAGGCTGTTCTCACGCGAGGTGCGGGTGCCCGATCTCGTCGTCATCGGCAGCAACTGCCTTGGCCTCGACCGCATCCTGGAGCCGCTCGCCCGCGACGGGTTTTCGGCGCGGGTCATTTCCGTGGGCAGCCTCGGCGGGCTCGCCGCCGCGCGCCGCGGCGAATGCGACCTGGCGCCGATCCACCTCCTCGACGAAAAGACCGGCCGCTACAACGCGCCGTTCCTGGCGCCCGGGCTGGAGCTGGTGCCCGGCTGGCGGCGCCTGCAGGGCATCGTTCATCGCGCCGGCGACGCGCGCTTCGAAGGGCTCGAGGCGCGCGCCGCCGTGCTTGCCGGGCTCGCCGATCCCGACTGCCTCATGGTCAACCGCAACCAGGGTTCCGGAACCCGCATCCTGATCGATTCGCTTTTGGGCGCCGCCCGCCCTGACGGCTATTTCAACCAGCCGCGCTCGCACAGCGCAGTGGCCGCGGCGGTGGCCGGCCGAAGGGCCGACTGGGGCGTCACCATCGAGCCGGTCGCACGGGCCGCCGGCCTCGGTTTCATCCCGCTCGCAGACGAGCATTTCGATTTCGCGCTGGTGACGTCGCGAAAGGACCGCCCCGCCGTCAGCGCCTTCCTCGCCGCACTGTCATCCGACGAATGCAGAAAGGCGCTGGAAGAGGCAGGTTTCCGTCCCGCCTGAATGGGGGCGTGCTCCGGCGGCGCCGAAGCTCAACCGGAGTGCGTGCTATCAAAGCAGCGCGGCGAGCCGTTCCGCTTCGGCCAGGTCTTCCTCGGTGTTGGCGTTGAAGAAGGGGTCGACCGGGTCGGCCGGCCAGGCGACGGTTGCCAGCCGGTAGCGGGCGGTCCAGCGGTCGATCTTGCGCATGCCCTCCTCGACCAGCGCCCGGCTGAGCGCGTGCCTGAGGTCGACGCTCCAGAGGCCGATCACCGGATGCGTGCGGCCGCCGGACGCGGCGACGCAGAGTTCGGCATCCTGCGCCCGGCGCGCCGCATGAAAGCGCTCGACGAGGTTTTCCGGCAGGAACGGACAGTCGCCCGCAACGCTGGCGACCCACCTTGCGTCGGCACGATTCGCGGCCACCCACTCGAGTGCGGCGAGCACGCCGGCGAGCGGACCGGGATTGTCTTCGACCGTATCGGCGATCACCGGCAGGCCGGGTCCGGCAAAACGTGAAGCATCGCCATTGGCATTGATGACGAGGCCGTCGCATTGCGGTGCCATGCGCTCGACGACGCGATCGAGAATGGTGCGCCCGCCGATCCGCCGCATCGGCTTGTCGCCGCCGCCCATGCGCCGGGCCAGCCCGCCCGCCAGAACGACGCCGACGGTAGCGTCACGATCAGTCGTCATGGCCGGCACCCTTGCGCCGCAGCCGCGTCGGCTCTTCCTCGATCGAGTCGACGTCCTGGTCGAAGACGATGCGCTCCGCGCCGGAGAGCGCGATGAACCGCCTGCCGCGCGCCCGCCCGACCAGCGTCAGCCCGGCCTGCCTGGCGAGGTCGACGCCCCAGGCGGTGAAGCCGGAGCGCGAGATGAGAATCGGGATGCCCATCCTGACCGTCTTGATGGTCATTTCCGAGGTCAGCCGGCCGGTCGTGTAGAGAATCTTGTCGGCCGCATCGACGCCGTGGCTGAACATCCAGCCGGCGATCTTGTCGACGGCATTGTGGCGGCCGACGTCCTCCATGTAGCAGACGGGCGTGCCCTTCTCGCACAGCACGCAGCCATGGATGGCGCCGGCCTCAAGATAGAGCGAGGGCATGGTGTTGATCGTCCTGGTCATCTGGTAGAGCCAGGACGTCCGCAGCTCGGCCGCCGGCAGCTCGATGTCGCCCAGCGCTTCCAGCAGGTCGCCGAAGGCCGTGCCCTGGGCGCAGCCCGAGGTCAGCGTCCGCTTCTTCAGCTTCTGCTCGTAATTGGTGCCGCGCTCGGTGCGAACCACCACGACGTGCAGCTCGTCGTCATATTCGACCCCGGTCACGACGTCGTCCGGCCGCAGCATGTTCTGGTTGAGCAGGTACCCCACCGCCAGATATTCAGGATAGTCGTTGATCGTCATCATGGTGACGATCTCCTGGGCATTGAGATAGAGCGTCAGCGCCCGTTCGACGGGCACGCTGACCTCGGCGGGCGCCCCGGTCTGGTCGATGCCGCGCACCCGTTCGGTAAGACGCGGATCTGCCGGATCCGGCATGATGCGGCTGGCCTCGGCCCGGGTTCGCGTCTGGTGCATCGCCTGCTCGCTGTTCGTGTTTCCAGCTCGGGCGGGGTATAGCCGCCGTCCTGACGCAGCCTATAGAGCAATTCCAGCAAAAGTGCGTAGTGCGTCCGGAATTGCGAGGAAACAAGGAGATGGAGCATTCCGGCGATTCGGAGAAAAGCGGAAATGTTCCAGCGTCCGGCTCGTGTAATATAGGGCGCCGCGCCGCGGCAACAGGAGCTTCGAAAAGGTGGCACAGCTTACCGACGACTGTTTCGCATTCGGCGGACCGATGATGTCGGTCGACGAGGCGGCGCGCCTGATCGCGACGCGGCTCGACCCCGTCCGCGAAATCGAAAGCGTTGCCCTTGCGGCGGCGGACGGCCGCTTCCTGGCGCGCGATATGGTGGCGCCCCTGCCGCTGCCGCCCTTCACCAACTCCGCCGTCGACGGCTACGCGGTGCGCGGCGAAGACCTGCCCCTGTCGGGCGAGCGCGCGTTTGCGGTAGGCG
>JAJFMR010000293.1 GCA_020696915.1 Rhizobiaceae bacterium
CTCAGGTGGTCGGCCGCGCTCGGCTGCGGCTGAGCGACGTTGAGCGGCTGGGTGCCGGTGCGCTGGGCAGCGAGCTGCCCGTAGAATGTGGTGCCGTGGGCGGCGGCCTTGCGGAAATAGGCGTCCGCGCTGCCTGGGCCGCCGGCTTCAGCCGTGCGGCCAAGCCAGTAATAGGCGCGCGCCAGCGAAATCGGCGCCTTTGCGATGTTGGCGAGGCGGGCGAAATGCATGGCGGCCGCGTCGGCATCCGACAGTCCCCGAAGGGCATACCAGCCGGCATGGAATTCGGCGTCCGCGGCGGTCACGGGGTCTTCCGCAGAGTGCTTCGAGGCGATCAGGTACGCCGTCTTCATGTCGCCCTGGTCGACGAACTCCCGCGACAAAACGCGCCGCTCGACCCACCAGGCATCGGGATCGACCAGCACGGCACGCTCCCGCGGCGCCTCCAGGATGATTTTGGCGGCGTCCGCGAACTTCTTCTGGCGGCGCAGATGTTTTGCCCGGGCGAAAAGATATCCGGCCGATCGCTGCTCCTGCGGGACGGCGTCCAGAAGCTTCGCCGCGTCCTTCCTGCCGGCGATTACCGCAGCCCAGGCGTCCGCCAGCTTCACGGCGCCGGCCAGACCGGCGACACGCCGGGCAGACGAGACCTTTTCGGCATAGAGCATGCGCTCCATGCGGAACCGGTGGTCCGCGGCTGGAATTACATTCTTGAACTCCCGGATGATCCGCTGTTCCGAGCGCCCGTCGAGCTTCTCGGTACGCCACAGCGGCGAAAGCAGGGTGCGGGCCGCATCGGCATCTCCGGTGGCAACATGCGCGCGCGCCAGCATTATGACGCCGTCGAGCGTCAGAGGCGTGGTCGCTCCATAGGCCTTCAGCACGGCGAGCGGGTCTGGATTCTCCCGGGCGAGCGCACGCTCGCTGTTCTTGCGCAGGGTGAGCGCGCCGGGCCAGCCGGGAAGCATGCGCGCCGCCTCCGCGATGTCGCCGGAGGGCACGGCCCGACCCCCGCGGACGGCGATCGCCCATGCAAGCAGGCGACGGTCGAGACTCTGTTCAGGCAGGCCGTCGCGGATCATCCGCGCCTTGTCGAAGTCCCGCGCCAACAGTGCGTCTAGCGCCGCTTTCACCTCCACCGCTTCAGCCGGGCGGCCGGCAGTGGGTGGGACGACGGCCGCGGTCGCCTTCAGCTCGGCGCCGAGTGCGGCCGCCGGCAGGAAGGCAATCGCGGCGCAAAGAAGGGCGGAGCCATACCTCAGGCGCATGATGTTCATTAGCCTGTCCTTACACTAAACGGCAGGAGGGGGCAGGTCGAAACTACCTCACCAGGGTGAAAGGTTGGTAAACGAAAAGTTATTGCGGTCTGCAGAAGCGCCCGCACAGCCACCGCCGGGGCCGCCGCCCTGTGGCGTGGCGCGCTGCGTGATCTGCGGTGGAGTGCGGTGGCGGAAACGCGCCTAGCCGTTGCAGCTTCTTGTTTGCGCATTGGCTTCATTCGAAAGCGATTCCACTTTTTGGTTTGATGCTGTAGAAGCCGCTGATCTTGAAGAACCGCTGCCTTCGGAGTTTCGTGACATGTTGAGAGGCTCGCTGACCGCCCTCGTGACGCCGTTCGAAAAGAGCGGGCGGTTCGACGAGAAAGCCTTTCGCGCGCTGGTCGACTGGCAGATCGACGAGGGCACGACGGGGCTGGTGCCCGTCGGCACCACCGGCGAGTCGCCGACGCTCTCCCACGAGGAGCATCGTCAGGTCGTCAAGTCCTGCGTCGAGACGGCGAAGGGCAGGGTGCCGGTGGTGGCCGGCGCCGGGTCCAACAACACGGACGAGGCGATCGGGCTGGCGAAGTTTGCCGAGCAGGCCGGCGCCGACGCGCTCCTCGTCGTCACGCCCTATTACAACAAGCCGACGCAAAGCGGGCTCTACCAGCACTTTTCGGCGGTGGCGAAGGCCACCAGCCTGCCGATCATCATCTACAACATCCCGCCGCGCTCGGTGGTCGACATGACGCCGGAGACGATGGGCCGTCTGGCGCACGACTGCAAGAACATCGTCGGCGTCAAGGACGCCACCGGCAAGGTCGAACGGGTCTCGGAGCAGCGCCTGACTTGCGGGACGGATTTCATCCAGCTTTCGGGCGAGGATGCTTCCGCCCTCGGCTTCAACGCGCATGGCGGCGTGGGCTGCATCTCGGTCACCGCGAATGTCGCACCGCGGCTCTGTGCCGAATTCCAGGAGGCGACGCTCAGCGGCGACCGGGCGCGGACGCTCGAACTGCAGGACCGCCTGATGCCGCTGCACAGGGCGATCTTCCTGGAGCCCGGCGTATCGGGCTCGAAATACGCGCTTTCGCGGCTTGGCAGGGTGGAGAACGTGGTGCGCTTGCCGCTGATGACGGTCGAGGAAACGACCGGCGAAAGGATCGACGCGGCAATGAAGCATGCCGGATTGGTGAATTAGGCCGGCGCGCACCGTCCGGGCAGCCGCATGAACCAAATCAGGAAAGCCGATCCGAACAACCGGACCGTCGCGGAGAACCGCAAGGCGCGGTTCTCCTATGAGATCCTCGACACCGTCGAGGCGGGTCTCGTGCTCACCGGCACTGAGGTCAAGTCGCTGCGGCAGGGCCAGGCCAACATTCAGGAAAGCTATGCCTCGCTCGAGGGCGGCGAGTTCTGGCTGATCAACTCCTATGTTCCGGAATATCTCCAGGCCAACCGCTTCAATCACGAGCCGCGGCGGCGCCGAAAGCTGCTGCTCAACAAGCGCGAGATGTCGCGTCTCGGCCAGGCTGTCGACCGGGAGGGCATGACAATGGTGCCGCTGAAGATCTATTTCAACGAGAAGGGTCGGGCAAAGCTGCTCCTGGCGGTCGCCCGCGGCAAGAAATTGCACGACAAGCGCGAGACCGAGAAAAGCCGGGACTGGGCGCGCGAGAAGGGTAGGCTGCTGAAGGAGAGGGGCTGAGGCTCGAGCCTGCGCCCCCGGGCGTCCGTCACGGGATCGCCAGGAAGTCCCTGATATCCCTGAACACGCCGACGAACATCTCCTCCGTGAGGACGCCTGTATTGGTGTTGTAGCGCGAGCAGTGATAGCTTGAGAAAAGCGCTATGCTGCCGCTCCGGAAGCGGCCTCCATGACGGAATTTCATGACCGAGTTGCGCTCGCCGAGCGCCCGGACGGTGGACTGATGGGCGATCGCTCCAAGCGTCAGCACGGCGCGCAGCTGCGGAAAGCGGTCAATCGTCGGAACGAGAAAGTTGCGGCAGGTGGCGATTTCCGCCGGCAGCGGCTTGTTCTCGGGCGGCACGCAGCGCACGGCATTGGTGATCGCCGTACCGGCGAGTTCGAGCCCGTCGTCGGGGCGGGCATGGTAGTTGCCCCTCGCGAAGCCGAACGCGATCAGGGTGCGATAGAGCAGGTCGCCGGCATAGTCTCCGGTGAAGGGTCGGCCGGTCCGGTTGGCGCCGCGCAGCCCCGGCGCCAGGCCGACGATCAGCAGGCTGACCGCGCCCTCACCCTCCGGAGGCATGAAGGTCGGTACCGGAGCGTTGAACCAGACGGGTTCGCGCTGCCGCCACAGTTCGCGAAAATCGCGCAGCCGCGGGCAGAGCGGGCAGTCGCGCGACGGCTCGGGTGACTCCATCCTGCCGATTTCAGAGATCGTCTTCGGGGGCGTCGACGGGTTCCGGCCGGCGCGCCGGCCGTTCGGACGGATCGCGGCCAAGCTCGGCCTTCAGTGACATCAGGTCGATGAAATGATCGGCCTGGCGGCGGAGATCGTCGGAAATCATCGGCGGCTGCGAAGCCATGGTGGACACCACGCTGACCTTGCGTCCGCGCCGCTGCAATGCCTCGACCAGCGTCCGGAAGTCGCCGTCGCCCGAAAAGATCACATAGTGATCGACGATGTCGGCGAGGCCCAGCGCATCGACGGTGAGTTCGATGTCCATGTTGCCCTTGATCTTGCGGCGTCCCGTCGAGTCGGTGAATTCCTTCGCGGGCTTTGTCACGACCTTGAAACCGTTATAGTCCAGCCAGTCGATCAGCGGACGGATCGAGGAGTACTCCTGGTCCTCCACCAGGGCCGTGTAATAGTAGGCGCGCAGCAGGTATCCCCGTTTCTGGAAACTCGCCAGCAGCTTGCGGTAGTCGATGTCGAAGCCGAGCGAGCGGGAGGTGGCGTAGAGATTGGCGCCGTCTATGAACAGGGCAATCTTCTCGCGCGGATCGAACATGCGGAAAATCCGTTTGAATATAGTCTGCGGCTGCGACGTTTTGCGCAGCGCTTTGGCGATCAATCGATTTCGGGCGCCTTTGTTCCAAGGCTACAGCATCGCGCCGTAAAGTC
>JAJFMR010000294.1 GCA_020696915.1 Rhizobiaceae bacterium
GGCGGTTTGCGTTTAGGCGCCACTTAGGGAGTTGGCATCGCCCCTCCGCCGATCCGCTTCCTCTAGCATGGCGATCACCTCGCCGTCAGACAACTGCGGGAAATCACTGTAGTGATAGCCGAGCGCCAAGAAGGACTGCGGCTGGCTGAGGCAGATCACCCGTCCGGCCTCCGCTTTCAATTGGCTGACGGTCTCGGGAGGCGCCACGGGCAAGGCCACGATGACCTCCTTTGGAGACCGTGGCTTCAGCGCGCGCAGCACGGCCTTCATCGTGGTGCCGGTGGCCGCGCCGTCATCGACCACGATCACCGTCTTGCCGGCGACCGATGCCGGCTTCCGGTCGCCTCGATATCTGGATTTCCGCCTTTCGAGTTCCGCGCGCTCGCCATCGGCGAGCTTCGCGACCTGGGCTTCGGTCAGGCCATACTCATTCATCACCTCGCGGTTGAGCACGACGTCGGGCGGATCGCCTTCGACGATCGCCGCCACCGCCAGTTCCGGGTTGCCGGGCGCTCCCACCTTGCGGACGATGATCAGGTCCAGCGGCGCATCGAGTGCGCTCGCGATCGCCGCGCCGATGGGAACGCCGCCGCGTGGCAGCGCAAGGACCAGCGGCTGCCGCAGCCGCAGCTTTGCCAGCCGTGCCGCCAGTTCGTCGCCTGCATGCTGTCGATCGCGGAACATGCTCGTCTTGTATAGCGGTCGGGGCCGTCTCGTGTCTCCAACAAAAGCTGCGAAGTCGCGGCGGTTTCGCAGGCAGGCCGCCGCCCTCGGGCGACGCTTTGCCACGCAGTCGTGAATGGAGCGGAAGCGCCGCGCCGTTTATAGACTTGTCCCGATCCAGCGGGATTTCGGGAATGGCGATAGATGTCGGCTATATAGGTGCGGTCGGAGCGGGCGCGGTCTCGTTCCTGTCGCCCTGTGTGCTGCCGCTGGTGCCGCCGTATCTCTGCTACATGGCCGGCGTGACGGTTGAGGATTTCCGCGGCGGCGGGGCCGCCGTGGCCAAATCGTCGGCACGCGCCGCGCTGATGGTGTCCTCTCTCGCCTTCGTGCTCGGTTTCTCGACAGTTTTCGTGGCGCTCGGTGCCGGTGCCTCGACGATCGGCCAGGCGCTGAGGACCTGGCAACAGCCGCTCGCCATCGTTGCAGGCGTTCTGATCATCGTCATGGGGCTTAACTTCCTCGGCGTGCTGCGCATTCCGCTGTTGTCGCGCGAAGCGCGCTTTCAGGCGCAGGCCAGGCCGGCCAGCGCGATTGCCGCCTATCTCATGGGACTGGCCTTTGCATTCGGGTGGACGCCCTGCATTGGGCCGGTACTCGGACCCATCCTGACGCTTGCCGGAGGGCGCGAGACAGTTGGGCAAGGCGCGTTGCTCCTCGCCGCCTATTCGCTCGGCCTCGGAATACCATTCCTGATCGCCGCGCTGTTCTCCGGAGCCTTCATGCGTTTTCTCGGCAGCTTCCGGGTACATCTGGGCCGTGTCGAAAAGGCGATCGGGGCTTTCCTGGTGGTGGCCGGGCTGCTGTTTCTCACCGGCGGCATCCAGTCGGCCTCGTACTGGCTTCTGGAGACGTTTCCGGGACTGGGCCAGCTTGGCTAGAACATTTCCGTTTTTCCTCGAACCTCGGAAATGCTCTATCTTCTCGTTGTCTCGCAATTTCAGACGCAAAACCGCTGCGCACTGTTGCTGGAATTGCTCCAGCAGCCGCTGGGCGTTTCAGCCTGGTCGTGCGCCATCGCGCTGAAAGGCCTCGACCAGTTCAAGGTAGATTTCGAGCGTCGGTTCGGTTTCGTAGCTCTGCACCGCCGGCGTTCCCGCCCACGGAAGCTTTTCGCCGGTATTGACCTCCAGATAGGGGATGAACCAGGAATGGTCGTCCAGCATCGAGGCCCTCACATTCACCAGCGAGTCCATGTCGGCCGGCAGCGTGAACATCCAGGTCATGCACCAGGAGCAGAAGAAATGCCGGGTCGGGCCGTGCAGCCCGCCGATCACAGGTTCGCCCGATACCACCTCGAACCCGCGCTCGGGAACGGTGAGGGTGAGCGAAAAGGCGCTGGACGACATCTTCTGGCAACCGGTGCAGTGACACGCGGACGCGAGCAGCGGCGGCTCGCTGACCCGAATCCGCGTCCGGCCGCAGCGGCAGCCACCATCCCAGGGCAGTTTCCAGCCAGCCATGCCGTTTCTCCGCGTTTCAATATGCGCGCAATCCTTGCGGTGGTAAAAGCTGCCCTCGAATCTCGCAAGTTCCCCAACTCGGAAAGTGACTGATGCCCGCCAGAACCTGCCTGTCGATCATCCTTGCCGCCGGCGAGGGCACGAGAATGAAGAGCACCCGGCCGAAGGTGCTGCACGAGATCGCCGGGCTGCCGATGATTGCGCATGTCGCGGCTGCAGCAACTGCTGCGGACGGCTCGCGCCTGGCCCTGGTGGTCGGCCACGGCGCCTCGGAAGTCCGGCAGGCAGCTGAAAAATTCGCGCCGGGCGCGGAGGTCTTCGTCCAGGAAAAGCAGCTTGGAACGGCCCATGCCGTTCTGGCTGCCCGCGCTGCGATCGAGCGCGGCCATGACGACATTCTGGTGATGTTCGGCGACACGCCGCTTCTCGAAGCCGATGATCTGTCGTCTGCCCGCCGCAAGCTCGCCGAGGGCGCCGATGTCGCGGTGATGGGCTTCCGGACCCCGAGCCCAGCCGGCTACGGAAGGCTGATCGAGGAAGACGGCCGGCTCGTCGCAATTCGCGAGGACAAGGATGCCTCGGAGGCCGAGAAAGGGATCGGTTTTTGCAATGGCGGGCTGATGGCAATTTCGGGCGAGCACGCGCTCTCACTCGTCGACCGTATCGGCAATGCGAACGCCAAGGGTGAGTACTACCTGACGGACGTCGTCGCGATCGCAGCCCGGGCCGGATTGCGGGTGGTGGCCACCGAGGCGGGCGCCGAAAGCGCGCTCGGCATCAACACTCGCGCCGAGCTTGCCGAGGCCGAAGCCATCTGGCAGCGGCGCCGCAGGCATGAAGCCATGCTGTCGGGCGTCACCCTCGTAGCGCCTGAGACGGTGCATTTCTCTCACGACACTGAAATCGCAGCGGACGCGATCGTCGAACCGAATGTCTGGTTCGGCCGCGGCGTCAGGATCGCGGCCGGCGCAATGATCCGTGCCTTCAGCCACATCGAGGGCGCAACGATCGCGGCCGGCGCGGAGGTCGGTCCGTTCGCTCGGCTGCGTCCGGGCGCCGACCTCGGCGAGAAGTCGAAAGTCGGCAATTTCGTGGAGATCAAGAAGGCGACCATCGAGAAGGGCGGCAAGGTCAATCACCTGGCCTATG
The DNA here is from genome assembly GCA_020696915.1 of Rhizobiaceae bacterium. Taxonomy (GTDB): domain Bacteria; phylum Pseudomonadota; class Alphaproteobacteria; order Rhizobiales; family Rhizobiaceae; genus JAJFMR01. The sequence continues at coordinate 3,336 of JAJFMR010000294.1, forward strand.
TCGGCGATGCCCGCGTAGGCGCCGGCGCCAACATCGGCGCCGGCACGATCACCTGCAATTACGACGGCTACGGCAAGTTCTTCACCGATATCGGCGCCCGGGCCTTCGTCGGCTCGAACTCCTCGCTCGTCGCGCCGATTTCGATCGGCGACGGCGCCTATATAGCCTCGGGCAGCGTCATTACCGAGGACGTGCCGGAGGATGCCCTGGCCTTCGGCCGCGCCCGGCAGCGAACCTTGCCCGGCAAGGGCAAGGAATTGCGCGCCTTGCGCGAGGCGTCTGCCGCAGCGGCAGGGAAATGACCTCCTGCTTTGCCGCGTCTGACATGGAAAGAAACGCAATTTGACTTTTGCGGAAACGCGGCGCTGCTTAGAAGCAATCGGCCTTTGACGCCGGAATTGGGAAAAGCATGTGCGGGATAGTCGGAATCATCGGTCATGGGCCGGTTGCGCCGCTGCTGGTCGACGCGTTGAAGAGGCTGGAATACCGCGGCTATGACTCGGCCGGCGTGGCCACGATCGAGTCTGGGCAGCTCGCGCGCCGGCGCGCCGAAGGCAAGCTGATCAACCTCGAAAAGCGACTGCAGGCCGAGCCGCTGGACGGCACGATCGGCATCGGCCACACCCGCTGGGCGACGCACGGCGTTCCCAACGAGACCAATGCGCACCCGCACTTTTCCAGTGATGTCGCCATCGTCCACAACGGCATCATCGAGAATTTCGCGGAATTGCGTTCGGAACTGGAGGGCGACGGCTACCGGTTCGAGTCACAGACCGACACGGAGGTGGTGGCTCATCTCGTCGCCAGAGAGCTGAAGCAGGGCGCCCAGCCCGTGGATGCCGCGTACCGGGCGCTGAAGAGGCTCGAGGGAGCGTTTGCGCTGGCCATCATGTTCCGCGGCGACGACGATCTGATCGTGGCGGCGCGCAACGGTCCGCCGCTCGCCGTTGGCCATGGCGACGGCGAGATGTACATCGGCTCCGATGCCATCGC
>JAJFMR010000295.1 GCA_020696915.1 Rhizobiaceae bacterium
GCGCGTCCTCGACCACCACCGGCAGGGAATGCTCTACCGCGACCAGCAATCGAGGAAGGTCTGGTTCGAACCGCCGCAGCCGGCCGCCGGCAGTGTCTCGGTCGGCGTGATGGGGCTGGGCGAACTCGGGCGCGCTGCGGCCGGTCTGCTCTCGGCCTCCGGCTTCCGGGTCAATGGCTGGAGCCGCACGACGAAAGACCTTGCCGGCATTGCCGGATTCCATGGCGAGGACGGCCTGCACCCGTTCCTGGCCGCCACCGACATATTGGTGGTGCTGCTGCCGCTCACGCCCCAGACGCGGGGCATCATCGATCATAGCCTACTTCGGGAACTGCGCCGAGCCAACGCACTCGGCGGCGCGGTGCTGATCAATGCGGGCCGCGGACTGCTCCAGAAGGACGACGACATACTGCGCGCGCTCGACGACGGCACGCTGAAGGAGGCGAGCCTCGACGTGTTCGAGAGCGAACCGCTGCCGGCCACAAGTCCGTTATGGAACCATCCGCGGGTCTTCGTAACCCCGCATGCGGCGGCGTCATCGAACCCGGAACATCTCGTGGCCCCCATGCTCGAGCAGATGGACGCCTTCGAACGCGGCGAGCCGCTGCGGCATGTGGTGGATCGCCGGGCCGGATACTGAGATCAGGATGCGCGACATGGCAGCCAATGCGCGACAGGTTGCGCACACGGCAGGACTTGGAGCGGCACGTCAACCGCATCCGGTTGCGCTGGAGCATTTCCGCTTTCCCGGGAGCGGGGATGCTCTGTCTTCTTGCTTTCTAGCAATTCCGGACGCAAGACCGCTATGCACTTTGCCGGAATCGCTTTTAGGGCCGCCTGAAGGCGGTGGGTCCGCCGTAGAGATAGCCGATGCGCTGGACGGCCTCCGACAGGCCTTCGCGGGACACCAGCATCGTGTGCCCGCTCGCGTGAATGATCGTTTCGCGACTGGCCATGATCGCCACATGCCCCTTCCAGAACACGAGGTCGCCGCGCCGCAGGCGAGAGAAGTCGGCGCCCGGATCGACCGGCTCGCCGATCGACCCGGCCTGCATGTCGGTGTCGCGCAGCACGTCCTTGCCCGTCATGCGCATCGACAACTGCACCAGGCCGGAGCAGTCGATGCCAAAGCCGGTCGTCCCGCCCCACAGATAGGGCGTCTGGAGGAGCATCTCGGCGATGGAAACGAAGTCCTGCGCATGCTCGTCCACCGGCTTCAGGTGGCTCATCACGATCGCCTCGCCAGAAGACAGCAGCGCATAGGCCAGCCCGCGCGTTTCCGCCGCGCCCACAACCATGACCGCTGCTCCCATCGGCAGCTCTGCCTTGTGAGGCAGTTTCAGGTCGGCTGCCGGGTAGAGAAACGTTCTCGGGACCGAAACCACATGCGTCGCATCACCGGTCCTGCCGCCGAGGGCCGTGGCGCATGCGTAGCCGACATAGCCGTCCCGCCCCGCCTGTATCCAGGCCCAGCCGTCGGCTTCGTCGAACACCGTCACGTCGTCGCCCATCAGGATCTCGGTCGACCGGCCGGCATCGGCCCGGGGCGCATTGTGCAAAGCGGCATGCGGGACGGTGACGCGCGCCGGCCGGCCGGCCACGAACCTGTCGGCGTCCACCTGGCCATGCAGCCGGACGTCGGCGAGATCGGGCCTGAATGCGTGCAGACGGCGGTCGTGATGGCTCACAGCGGCAGCTCCAGGGCTTCCGCGATGATAGCATCGCCGAGCCGCTCGACATAGAGCGCGCCCGCGACCGTGCGCCTGACCAGGACATTGCGACGGTCCCGCTCGTCACGATGACGGGAGACGAATTTCAACGCCCCCATCGTGTCGAGCGCTCTGGTGATCACCGGCTTGGTCACTTTCAGGGTGGCGGCGAGGCCGCGCACCGTATGCGGCGGCGGATCGAGGTAAATGGTGAGCAGGATGGCCACCTGTCTGAGCGTCAGGTCCGGAGCGGAATCGCGCACCTCGGAAAGGGCTACAAGTTGCCAGAGCCGCAGCGCCTGGCTGGCACGCAGGGGAATCGCCATGCCGCAAGTATGTGCTCGTTTCGCCTCCGTTTCCATCCCGCCGCGTCGCGGTTTGAAGGGCTACGGGAGCTACCCGAAACGCTCGGCGACGACCCGCTCGAGAGCGCGGATAGCCTGAGCCTCGCCGCCGGCCGGGCCATAAGGGCGGTCGGCGGGGTTCCATCCGAAAATGTCGAAATGCACCCATGCGGTGGTCCGCTCGACAAAGCGTTTCAGGAAGAGGGCGGCCATGATCGATCCTGCGAAGGCGTCACCGGCCACGTTGTTGAGATCGGCGATCTTGGAGGAAAGCTTGGAATCGTACGGCCTCCAGAGCGGCATGCGCCACACGGGATCCTCCTCGGTAGCCGCCGCAGCGTCGATTTCGGCCGCAAGCCGGTCGTCGCCGGTGTAGTAAGGCGGCAGGTCGGGTCCGAGCGCCACCCGCGCCGCGCCGGTCAGCGTGGCCATGTCGACGAGAAGCTGGGGCTGCTCCTCATCCGCGAGAGCCAGCGCATCCGCCAGGACAAGCCGCCCTTCGGCATCGGTGTTGCCGATCTCGACGGTCGGACCCTTGCGGCTCTTCAACACGTCGCCAGGCCGGAAGGCATTGCCGGAAATCGCGTTTTCGACAGCCGGGACGAGTACCCTCAGCCTGACCCTCCTGCCCGCCGCCATGATCATCGAGGCAAGCCCCAGCACGTTGGCCGCACCTCCCATGTCCTTCTTCATCAGGAGCATGCCGGTCGAAGGCTTGATGTCGAGCCCGCCTGTATCGAAACAGACCCCCTTGCCGACCAACGTCACTTTCGGGGCCTCGGCGTCCCCCCAGGACAGGTCGATCAGCCGCGGCGCCGCCCGGGACGCGCGGCCGACAGCGTGGATCATGGGAAAGTTCCCGTCCAAAAGGTCATCCCCCGAGATCACCGAGATGCTTGCCCCGTGCTTGCCTGCAAGCTCGCGTGCGGCCGCTTCGAGCGCATCCGGCCCGAGGTCGTTGGCCGGCGTGTTGATGAGGTCGCGGGCGAGGAACACGCCGTCCGCAACGGCACGAATGCGACGCACATCTGCGCCCTGCGGCAGTTCGAAACGCACGTCCTTGCCGGGTTCCTTGCCGTAGCGGGTGAAGACATAGCCGCCGAGCATCAGACCGAGGCCGCAAAGCGTGGGATTTTCGGAGGTGGAGGCAAACCGCCATTCGCCCTCCGGCAGCGATCTGGCCAGAACGCCGGCATCGAGGATCCTTGCCTGGCCGGAAGGCCCTGTGCCGAACAGGGCCGCGGCGACCCGTCCATCCTTGTCCGGAATGCATAGCAGGCGCCCGGCCTCCCCGGAAAATCCGTGTTCCCTCGCCCAGGCGAGGGCGATCCGGTCAAGGCCGGCCTCTTCCAGTTCGCCCTTGGCAATTCGATGGATCGGGCGGGCCGTCCCGGAGTTTTTTTCCACCAGTTCCAGGGGCATGGCATTTTCCTGTCGCTGCCGGGCCGGCGAGCCGGTCCTTAACCATCCGTTAGGGTTAACGGATTATTGCTCCGGAACGTCGGCGGCCCGAGGGGGGGCCCGGGATTCCGGAGGAGATCGCGGCGCAGATGTTGACCAGCCGTTCAATGAACGCAACGGGGAAAAGTCTGTTGCGCGGCGCTTTCTGGCTGACGCTGGCAGCGACCGTCGCCGGCTGCGGCACCGCCAGGATGGCGACCGGCTCGGTGGCGCGGCAATCCGGCGAGCCAGTTGCAGCGATGTCGGCGGCCGAACTGCACGGCACGGCCGCCAGGCTCGGCAAATCCTATGCACGGGACCCGAACGACAAGGAAACCGCGCTGCGCTACTCTTCCGTGCTGCAGATGAACGGTCAGAGCGATCAGTCTCTCGCCGTCATGCGCAAGCTCGCCATCGCCTATCCGAAGGAACGCGACGTGCTGTCGGCCTATGGAAAGGCGCTTGCGGCAGACGGACAGCTGCAGCCGGCGCTCGATGCGGTGCGCCGCGCCCAGACACCGGAATACCCCGACTGGAAGCTGCTGTCGGCCGAGGGCGCCATTCTCGATCAGCTCGGCCAGTCGGGCGAGGCCCGCGCCCTCTATCGCCGGGCGCTGGACCTCAAGTCCAACGATCCTTCGGTCCTCTCCAATCTCGGCATGTCCTATGTTCTGGAAGGCGATCTGCGGACGGCGGAGACCTATATGCGTTCGGCTAGCGCGCAGCCCGGGGCAGACAGCCGCGTGCGTCAGAACTTGGCGCTCGTGGTCGGCTTGCAGGGTCGCTTCGACGAGGCCGAAAAGATAGCCGGCCAGGAACTCTCGCC
>JAJFMR010000296.1 GCA_020696915.1 Rhizobiaceae bacterium
CGAGGGTCGGCACCAGCAGTCCGATCGAAGCGCAAGATTGAGAGCAATGCCGGTATCAGAGACCTTCCGCCCGTCGGTCAGCCATGCGGCGCTCGGCGACGCATTCTACGACGAAGTCGTGCCGGCTGCCTTTCCGGAGCACATCCTGCGCTACCGCAACCAGGATTGGGCAGTGCGTATCGGCCTGGGAGATCTCACGGATGACGAGTGGATCGCCCACCTCGGCCGTTTCGAACCATTGACGGGAAGCTTCGGCAAGCCGCTGGCGCTGCGCTATCACGGCCATCAGTTCCGCACCTACAATCCGGAACTCGGCGACGGGCGTGGGTTTCTTTTTGCGCAGCTCCACGATCTCAGGGACGGCAGGCTTCTTGATCTCGGCACCAAGGGCAGCGGTCGCACGCCGTGGTCGCGAACTGCCGACGGTCGGCTGACGCTGAAAGGCGGGGTGCGCGAGATCCTCGCCACCGAGATGCTGGAGGCGCTCGGCGTCGACACCTCGAAATCGCTGAGCCTGATCGAAACTGGCGAAGCGCTCATGCGCGGCGACGAGCCTTCGCCCACCCGCTCGTCGGTGCTCGTCCGGCTCAGCCACTCGCACATCCGGATCGGCAGCTTTCAGCGCCTGCTCTATCTGGACGAGCACGACAACATTTCAACGCTGCTCGACTATTCCATTCGCACCTACATGCCGGAGGCGTGGCGCGACGATGTTTCCGAGCGAGCCGTCGCCTTCCTCGACGAGGTCGGCCGGCGTGTCGCCGCCACCGGCGCGGCCTGGATGCTCGCTGGCTTCGTGCACGGCGTCCTCAACACGGACAACATCAACATCACGGGAGAAAGCTTCGACTACGGTCCGTGGCGATTCCTGCCGGTCCTCGATCCCGCCTTCACTGCGGCCTATTTTGACCAGACCGGCCTCTACGCCTATGGCCGTCAGCCCGACACGCTGCTGTGGAACTTGACGCGGCTCGCCGAATGCCTGCTGCCCTTCGCCGGACAGGCCGAACTCGAAGCACGGCTGCGCGGCTTCGAGCCGGCATTCCAGCTTGCGTTCAACGCCGCCTTTCTGCGCAAGCTCGGCCTGCAATCGGCCGGCGAAGCTGCCGACGGCAGCCTGGCGCGCCAGTTCTGGAAATTCCTGATCGAGACAAAGGCACCCTTCGAGCAGGTCTTCTTCGACTGGTATGGCGGCCTCGCCAGCCGGACGAGAGCCGAACGCAGTCCCGCCGCCGCGCACTACGCCTCCCCGGCCTTTCAGCCGGTAGAGGCAGCGATGTCGGGACACCGGGCCACCGCGGAAGCAAGGCTCGACCACCCCTATTTCGGGGGTGCGCGACCCTGCACGATGCTGATCGACGAGGTGGAGGCAATCTGGGCGCGGATCGCAACAGACGACGACTGGTCGGCCTTTCGCGACAAGCTTGCCGAGATCGGCTCAATGCGAGACGCGTACGGCATCATCCGCTGAGCGAAGGATGCCCCGCAGTCCGCTGTTTTGATTCCGAACTCACGTTCATGCCGCGCGGCGTCTTCATGAGCCCGCTGCGGCACGATCGTTCCCGGTCTCCCCCTTTATGCGCGCATGGCGGCGATCTGGCGCATCGACGCGACCCGCCGGCGGAAGATCTCGGCGCGCATCGCCATGACGTGAAGCGTCAGGAACATCACCGTGAAGCCGAGGGCCATCACCAGCAGGGGCCACAGCATGCTGGCATCTATCGTCGGCCCGTCCAGCCGGAATACCGAAGCCGGCTGGTGCAGCGTGTTCCACCAGTCCACGGAGAACTTGATGATCGGGATGTTGACGAATCCGACCAGCGTGATCACCGCCGCGGCGCGCGCCGACCTCGCCGGATCGTCGAGGGCACGGGTCAGCGCCAGGATCCCGAGATACATGAGGAACAGCACGAACACGGACGTGAGCCGGGCATCCCAGACCCACCAGGTGCCCCACATCGGCTTGCCCCAGATCGAACCGGTGATCAGCGCCAGTGCCGTGAAAACGGCGCCGATCGGGGCGGCCGCCTTGAGCGCGACGTCGGCCAGAGGATGCCGCCAGACGAGCGTGCCGAGCGCCGAGATCGCCATCAGCGTGTAGCACATCATCGAAAGCCAGGCGAACGGCACGTGGATGTACATGATCCTGACCGTGATGCCCTGCTGGTAATCCTCCGGCGCCGAGAAGCCGAGATAGACGCGTCGCCGGTGGCCGATCGGAATCCAAGGCTCCGCGACCGAAGCGGTTAAGTGCGCCGACCTCGCCTCCCCGTTCGAGGTCTCTGCCGCCGCGGGCCCGATCAGGCGGCCCGGTCCTCCACGGCAATGCGGCTGATGCGGCGGACGTCCTCATCGTTGAGCAGGCCGCCTGCCCTGAGCAGGGCGGCGAAGCGGCCGTTGCGGGCCGACAGTTCGTTGAAACCGCCGATCTCCACCACGCGCCCCCAATCCAGGAAGACGACCAGGTCGGCGTCGCGCACCGTCGACAGGCGATGCGCGATGATGAAGGTGGTGCGGTCCTTTCGGAGGCGGTCTATGGCCTCCTTGACGCGTGACTCGGTTTCGACGTCGAGCGCGCTCGTCGCCTCGTCCAGGACAAGGATCGGCGCATCCTTCAATATCGCCCTGGCAATCGCGATGCGCTGGCGCTCGCCGCCCGACAGCTGGCTGCCGCGCTCACCCGCCTGCGTGTCGTAGCCGTCGCATTTGGTCAGAATGAAGTCATGTGCGGCCGCCGCCTGGGCGGCAGCGTGGACCTCGCCGTAATCAGCGGTCGCCCGGCCGATGCGTATGTTCTCCTCGATCGACCGGTTGAACAGGCCGGCGTCCTGGAAGACGGTGGCGATCGACTGGCGCAGCGACCTGCGCGTGATGCCGCGTGTGTCGATGCCGTCGATCAGGATCGCGCCCTTAGAGGGCGTATAGACGCGCTGCAGAAGATTGATCAGCGTCGTCTTGCCGGCCCCGGTCGGCCCGACGATCGCCACAGTCTGGCCGGCCCGCACCTCGAAGGATACGTCGTGCACCCCCTGCCCGGAATTGGCGAACTCGAAGCTCACATTGTCGAAGCGGACATGGCCGGCAACCCGATCGAGCTCGCGAAGGCCGGCCGGCTCGGTGCGCTCGGCGGCTTCGTCCTCGAGTCGGAAGAATGCTTCCAGCTTCACACGGGCGTCGAAGATCTGGTTTACGAAGGCCGATACCTGGTCGAGCCGCCCGATCAGCAGCGCCGCAAATCCGGTGAACGCGACGATGTCGCCGATCCTGAGCTGGCCGAGCGAGACCAGCAGCGCGCCTATCAGCAGCACCACCATCATCGAAATGGTCGAGGCGAGCCGGTGAAGTGCACTGGCGAGCGCCCACCAGTCGAGCACCGGATTCTGTGCGGCGAGCAGCGCCCGGACATGGTTGCGCAACGCCTCCGTTTCATGAGCGATGCGATTGTAGCTCTGCAGCACCGCTACGTTTCCGACCGCATCCGTCACGTGGGAGAAGACATTGTGGTAATGGCGCTCGACCGCCTGCTGCCCCTGCTTGGTCTTGCGCATGACCAGCCTGCCGATCATCACATAGGAGGCACCGAGCATCACCAGAACCATGGACATCCTGACGTCGAGCGACAGCGCCGTCGGAACCAGCAGCACCAGGGCCACGGCGGTCGCAAGATGCTGGCGCATGAATTCGAGCCAAAGCGAAAACAACGTTTCGACGGCCCTGAGCAGCGTGTGCAGCGTGTTCGAGGTTCCGTGCTCGTGATGCCACGCCAGGGGCATGGTGATGACGCGTTCGAAGGACATGCACAGCGCACCGGCTCGCCGCGCATGGGCGATGCGGTCGGCTCCCCTCGCCACCAGGACAAAGGCCACGATGTTGAAGGTGCCCAGTCCGGCCCAGAGAGCCAGGGTCGACACGACTTCGCGCTTTTCTGAAATGGCATCGATGATCCTGCCGAACAGCACCGGTTCGGCAACCGTCACCACGGCCAGCACGACATTGGCGAGGCAGATGGCGGCGACCCGAGCCCTGTCGACAGCGAGATACCGAAGCGCCCGCCAGTAGATCTCGAGCAATGACACGCAATTACCTCGTCATTGAAATTGTGCAACGCACCATCAACGACGGTACGAGCCACCGCAACGCAGAACAATGCCCAACTCGTTGCTCCGTTCCGATTCGTCGAACAAAAAACTGCTACGGCCGGTAACGTGTCGTGATCGGGTAACGATTTGAGAAGACAAGCAAAACGGCCACGATGAGGCAAAAAGATGGCAGTCGCTCGGGATGGCGTGATCGGGCACCTGACGCAAGCGGCACGCTGCTGAAAAGTAGCCTCGCCTGCCCTTCGGTACGGGGCCTTCTCAACGCGTGCGTGACGTAACCGGATTTGGCTGTCGGGTCGGTACCAGGACTGCCAGATCGACGTCGCCGCCGCTTCCGATCTCCACGGCAGCGCCCTCCTTTCGCCGTCCGTTCGCCTCGATGATAGGACCGGTGAGCCCGTCCTGCCGTGCAACGCGAATGCGGAAGCATGTGCCAGAAAGACGCAGCGTGGCCGAGTAGCCGTCCCAGTGATCAGGCATAGTTGGCGTCACGATCAGCCGGTCACCTTCCCTGCGAATGCCGAGAATGCTCTCGACTGCGGCGCGGTAAAGCCATCCGGCCGAGCCGGTATACCATGTCCATCCCCCACGGCCGGCCTTGTCGGGAGCCGAATAGATGTCGGCGGCCACGACATAGGGCTCCGTCCGGTAGCGTTCCGCGGCGTCCTCATCCAGCGCGTGATTGATCGGATTAAGCATGGAAAATGCCCGGTAGGCCTCATCGCCCCGGCCCATTTCGGCAAGCGCGATGACGAACCAGATCGCCGCGTGCGTGTATTGGCCGCCGTTCTCCCGCACTCCGGGAGGATAGCTCTTGATGTAGCCAGGCTCCTTGGATGTCGCTTCAAATGGCGGAGCAAACAGCTTGATGATCTTGAGCTCGTCGTCGACCAGCGCCTTGGCAGCCTGCTCCATGGCGGTTCGCGAGCGGACGGGGTCGCCTTCCCCCGACAGCACACTCCAGGACTGGGCGATCGAATCGATCTGGCATTCGTCGGAATTGCGCGAGCCAAGCGGCGAGCCGTCGTCGTAGCTGCCCCGGCGGTACCATTCGCCGTCCCATCCGACGTGCTCGAGGGCACGCTTCAGCTTCGCGGCATGCTTCTCCCAGGCCTTTGCCTGCCGGGCGGCGCCGCGGCCCCGAGCAATGTGGGCGAAATTGCCGAGCGTCTTAAGAAGAAACCAGCCGAGCCATATGCTCTCGCCCTTACCCGCCTCCCCGACCCGGTTCATGCCGTCGTTCCAGTCGCCGCCGAGGATCAGCGGCAGGCCGTTGGCGCTTGTCCGCGACACGGCGAGATCGAGGGCACGCACGCAATGTTCATAGATTGTGCCGCCCTTCCTGGACACTTCGGGAACGAAAAAGGCGTCGTGCTGCCCGGGCGAAAGCTTATCGCCTTCGATGAACATGACCTCTTCGTCCAGGATCGTTTCGTCGCCGGTCGTCCTGACATAGCGGTGGACCGCGTAGGCGAGCCAGACGACATCGTCGGAGATGATTGTTCGCACGCCGGCGCCGGTTCTGGGCAACCACCAATGTTGCACGTCGCCTTCCGGGAACTGCCGGCTGGCGGCATTCAGGATCTGCGCGCGAGCCAGATCCGGGTCGTGCAGGAGGAGGGCCAGCGTGTCCTGAAGCTGGTCCCGGAACCCGAACGCCCCGCTCGCCTGGTAGAAAGCCGAGCGCGCCCGGATGCGGCAGGCAAGGCTCTGATAGGGCAGCCAGTGATTGACCATGGCGTCGAAATCCCGGTCGGGTGTCTCGACCTGAAACGTATCGAGGAAGCCCCGCCAAGTCGTTTCGTTCGCGGCAAGGCGGTCTTCGAAATTCGGCGCGCGGTGGCGCACGACGAGCGCGCTTGCCTCCTCGGTCGAGGCGGCGTCTCCGAGCAGGAAGGTGAGCGCGGCCTCGCCACCGGCAGGAATCTCGACGTCGCAGGCAAGGGCGGCACAGGGGTCGACCCCCGCCTCGACCCGGTCCGAGAGCCGGGCGCCCGACGTCGCCGCCCGCGGCCACTCCACCGTTCCGCCGCGGCCGATGAATTCCTGGCGGTCCGCCGTGACCGTCTGTAACTGGCCGTCGCACGCCAGAAAGGCGACGCGCTCACCGAAATCGATGCTGTAGGGGCAGCGGGCCAACAGCGCGCCGGTCGCCGGGTCGCGCGCCGGCACTATGGTGGGCGCGGTTCTCGCGCGATTGTTGCC
>JAJFMR010000297.1 GCA_020696915.1 Rhizobiaceae bacterium
CGGCTGATAGATGAAATCCGGGAGAGCGCCGACCACGATGCCGAGGTCGACATGGATATAGAACCCCTCGAGATCGACCGCGACAAGGCGCTGCCGCTCGGCCTGCTGGTCAACGAGGTGGTGTCCAACGCATTCAAGCACGCATTCGACGCCGGCGAGGGCGGGCGGATCGGCATTTCACTGGCGGCCGGGAAGGATAATCATGCGCGGCTGCAGATCTCCGACAACGGACGTGGCTTCGAACCCGAAAGCGTGACGAAAAACATGGGCAGCAAGCTCGTCGCGGCGTTCGCCGCCCAGCTCGAGGGCAAGGTCGACATCCGGTCTTCCGGAGAGGGCACCACCTTCATTCTGGACTTCCCCCTGGGCGAGCAAGCCGGTTCACGGTACCCTGAAGGTGGCTGATGGCATCCTCGACAAGCGCCGCTGAGCCGCTGCCGGTCCCCAGGCGGGCGCGCTCGTTCGTCAGCGCCCGGGAGGTCGCCGATCTGGCGGGCGTGTCGCGCTCGGCCGTGACGGCAGGCGCCAGCGTGTCGGAAGAAACCCGAAACAAGGTGCTGCAGGCTGCCCAGTCGCTCGGTTACCACGTCAATCACCTGGCCCGCAGCCTGATCCAGGAATCGAGCGGCATCGTCTGCATCGTCGGGGCGGCGATCGACACGCCCCATCAGAGCCGCATCCTCGATGCCATCACCCGCCGGCTGCAGGCGATCGACCGGGTCGCCATGGTCATCAACACGTCCGGGGACGAGGCCAGTGTCGAAGCTGCGCTACGCCAGACGCTGAACTATCGCGCCGACGCCACGGTCGTGCTGTCCGGCACGCCGCCCGCGTCGCTGGTCGACACCTGCCTGAGAAGCGGCCAGCATGTCATCGTCATCAATCGCGACGACCAGTTGGTGGGGCCGCAGGAGATCAGCGTCGACAACGACGGAGCCGCCCGCGAGGCATTCCACATCCTGTTTCGAGCCGGCTGCCGGAACATGGCTATCGTCACCTCCAGTGCCGGCACGCCGAGCCTGGTCGAACGCGAGCGGACGTTTCAGGCTGCAGCACGGGAGGCGGGCCTTGACGTTTCCGTGACGCGGGCCGGGCCGACCAGCTACGAAGCGGGCTATGCGTCGGCGAAGGCGCTCCTGCCGGGGGCCGGCCGGCCGGATGCTGCGTTTTGCGTGACGGATCTGCTCGCCTGCGGGTTCATGGACGGAGCTCGCGCCGAGTTCGGCATCAGTGTTCCGGATGAGCTCTGCGTGGTGGGCTTCGACGACATCGAGCAGGCGGGCTGGTCGTCCTATGAGCTCACGACGTTCAGCCAGCCGAGCGAAAGCATCGCCGAGCGCATTGCCGGCTTGCTCGAGACCAGCGGGCACGGTAACTCCGGCAAGCCGCGCATGGTGTTTCCCGCCAAGCTCGTCTGGCGCAAATCGGTGCGGCCGCGATAGCCGCCAGGCAATCAGGCGGACGTCCGCATTGCGGCGAGGATGCCCTCGGCAACCCCCGGACAGGCGGCGATCACTGCGCCGCCGCGATCGAGGCCGGGTCCGGTCGGGTAGGGACCGACCACGCCGCCCGCCTCGCGCACCAGAAGCAGTCCGGCGAGGCAGTCCCACGGCTGCATGTGGATCTCGGCATAGGCATCGGACCGGCCGTCCGCCACATAGGCCAGCCCGAGCGCTCCGGAACCGCTGCGCCGGACATTCACGCCGAGGTCGAGCAGTCGCCCCAACGCGCCGAGGTAATCGGCATCGGGAACGCGCGTCGACCAGCCGAGCTCGACGGAGGTCTGCTGATAATCGACGGTAGCAGCCACCTTGATGGGCGCCCCGTTCCTTACCGCGCCGCTCCCGCTGCGGGCGAAATGCAGCTCGTCGAAGGCCGGATTGCAGATCGCCCCGAGCTCGATGTCGCCTTCGCGCAGGAAAGCCACGGAAATGCAGAAATGCGGGATGCCACGCGCGAAGTTGGCGGTGCCGTCGATGGGGTCGACAACCCAGAGGTTCGGTTCGAAACTCCCGCCTGTTTCTTCCCCGAGGAACCCGTCTTCCGGAAAGACTTCGGCGATCCGTGACCTGAGGTAGCGTTCGACGGCGCCGTCGGTCTCGGTCAGGAAGTCCTGCCGGCCCTTCATGCTGGTTCCCCCGTTCCCGGCTGCCACGAACCCCTGCATGGCCAGCCGGCCCGCCTCGATGACCATGTCGCGGCAAAGCGCCTCGCGCCGGTCGGTGTCCGGATCCGGTAGGGCGACAGCGCGTGACGGAACGTTCATGGACCAGGACTCCGGGAAAGGGAACGGCTCAACTGCACGCGCGTGCAAGCAAAGTCAAGGACCACAACCTCTTTCGAGCAATGCATTGTTTCAAGGCTCGCCACGGGGCTGTGCATGATCCCTGCTTGTGCGCAGAAGCTTCCCGAAAGAGGACGACGCACGGACGTTGCACCTGCCGAACGGAGATGTATGCTCATACGCAGTGAATCCCGTGTAATCGCACCCGGGCGCGACGGAGGGCAACTTGCCAGTCATGCACGCGCGTGCAAAGCGCAGCCACGAGAGTAGTCAGGCACTGCCGCGGGCTCGTTTCTTGCCACTATATGTGACGGGCGGGGCGCCGCGTGATAGCGCCGGGAATGCATCCAGTTGAGCGGCTCACTGGTCCTTCTCAACCTGGCGGGCGCGGTGGCGCTTCTCCTGTTCGCGACCCGGCAGGTCCGTACAGGCGTGGAACGTGCCTATGGAGACCTGCTGCGCACGCGGCTGCGCAAGATTTTGCGCAATCCGCTGTTTGCAGTGGCGGCCGGGGCGGGGCTGGCGATTTCGCTGCAAAGCGCCACCGCCGTGGCGCTCATCGTCGGCTCCTTCGCAGGCTCGGGTATCGTCAGCGGCACGTCGGGGCTTCTCGCGGTGCTCGGCGCCGATGTGGGGTCGGCGCTCGTCGTCAAGCTGCTCAGCTTCGATCTCGGCGTGCTGGTGCCTGTCTGCCTGGTGGCCGGCACCGTGCTGTTCATGGCAACCGAGCGCCGGTCGCTCCTGCAGTTCGGCCGCATCCTGATCGGTGTCGGACTGCTCATCCTGTCGCTTCGGCTGATCGGCGAAGCGTCAGAGCCGCTGCGCCAAAGCCGTATCCTGCCGGTGGTGGTCAATTACCTTTCCGAAGATCCGGTGACGGCGTTCCTGCTTGCCGCCATCATGACCTGGCTGTTTCACTCCAGCGTCGCGGCCATCCTCCTGGTCGTGGCGCTGGCGGCACGGGGAATCCTGCCGCTCGAACTCGGGGTGGTGCTGGTGCTGGGCGCCAATGTCGGCGGCGGCGTCATCGCCGTCATGCTGTCGCGCGCCGCGACGCCCAGGGCCCGCATAGTCCCGCTCGGCAATCTCATCATGCGGTCCCTCGGCGCCGTGCTTGCCCTGGCGGCGGTGGTCATGCTCGATTTGCCGCTCCAACTGCTCGGCGCCGCCGAGACGGACCAGTTGATCCACGCGCACATCGTCTTCAACCTGCTGCTCGCCACGTGCGGCCTGCCGCTTGCCGGCCTCGTCTACAGGTTGGCCGAGCGCATCGCGCTCGCGAACGTCAAGCCTTCGGCAGCAGACAGCCTGGCGGCGGCCGAACTTTCGGCCCTTGACGAGACCGCCCTCGAAACGCCCTCGCAGGCGCTCGCAAACGCAACGAGGGAGGTCGTCCGTGTCTGCGAGACGGTGGAGATCATGCTGCAGCGCATCATGCAGCTCTACGAAAGCGCCGACGAAGGCAGCATCAAGGAGCTCGCGAAGCTCGACGACCGGGTGGACAGCAGGCACGCGGCCATAAAGGTCTATCTCGCAAAGATGACGGTCCGGCCGCTCAGCGAGGACGAGGCGCTGCGCTGCCAGGAGCTCGTCGGGGCCTGCGTGAAGCTGGAGCAGGTCGGCGACATCATCGTGCGCAACATGCTGGTGCACGTCAGGAAGAAGCTCGATTACGGGCTCGACTTCACGCCGGAGGGCTGGCGGGAACTGACCTCCTTCCACGCCACGGTGCTCACCAATGCAAGGCTCGCCTTCAATGTCCTGATTTCCCGGGACCCGGCCACGGCCCTGCAACTCGTCCGGGAGAAGGACAGGCTGCGCGACCTGGAAAAGGCGTCGAGCAGCAAACACTTTGCGCGGCTTGGGGAAGGCACCACCAAGAGCCTCGAAACCAGCTCGATCCACCTGGACACGATCCGCGACCTGAAGCAGATCAACTCGCTTCTGGCTTCGATGGCCTATCCGGTGCTGGAGGAGCACGGTCTGCTCGGCGGCTCCCGGCTCAAGGCGGTGTGAGCATTGTGTCAGGCCGGCGCGGGTGAGCTGCCGGTACCGTGCGAAACGAGTACCGGACCGTGCTCCGCGAAACCCATCCCGACTTTCTGCCCTGCGACAAAGGGCGCATCGACATCGCTGGAGACGGCGAAAACCTCGCCGAATTCGGTATCGACGACAAATTCGAGATGACTTCCGACATATGTCACCTTGCTGAGCGTGCCGTCGAGCGTCCGGGGGGCGCCGGGAGCCCCGATCCGAATACGGCCCGGCCGGACGGCAAGCATCGCCGGGCCCGGCGAGCGGCCGCGCGCCGGAAGCGTCATTTCCAGTTTTCCCAACCGTACCGCTGCCATGTTGCCGGACACCGACACGACCTCCGCTTCGAACAGATTGGCCTCGCCAATGAAGTCGGCCACGAAGGTATCGGC
>JAJFMR010000298.1 GCA_020696915.1 Rhizobiaceae bacterium
CCATCCAATCCTGATCGCCTTGAATATGTTCCGTTGGCTCGCGCGAAAATCGCGACCAGACATGAGGCTGCGCACCCACATCGAACAGCATGACCGAACTGTTGAAACCCGGCACATAGTCATTGTCCATGATGACGAAGCTACCCGGACAATCGAGCAATGGATCCAGCGGACCGGTGATGACCACATCGAGATCGAGATAGAGAACACGCCCCGACACGCCGGGCAAACTCTCCCCGAACAAGGCGACCTTATTCCACCATCCGGTCAGGCCTGCGACAGGCAGCGGCTGCGCCTCGACATCATCGTTCAGGCCCGTCGGATCATCCGTGAAGCAAACCACGCGCATATCCCGCGTGGTGTGGCGCCGCACCATCGAAGCCAGGCGATTGGCATAATCGGGCCCGTATTTCGTTCCGGCCTTTACGCACACGACTGTATTGGCCGATGTGAAAGATGCTGCGCGCGGACGTGGATTCGCCAAGGCATCGGCGCGGCGCAGGCCGATTTCGGCCAGCACATTATCGGGAGATCCAATCTCCGCGGCGGCAAAAGCCTGTTTCGCTTCCGCGAAACGACCGCGGCGCAGACGGACGCGGCCGAGAAAGAGCAGCGTTTCGAGCTCGCTTGGAAAGAGCGCAATCGCCTGTGCCAGCGCTGCTTCGGCTTCCTCCAGCCGTCCAAGCCAATCGAGGGTCCGGCCGAGATAGATTTGCCCGTCCGCGGAGTCGGGGTTCAACGCGAGGTGACGTTGGAAAAAATCGAGGGCCAGATCCGGTCTGCCGTTATCGACATAGTGATAGCCGAGGCTGAGCAAAATTTCGGGATCGTCCGGCGCCAAGGCCAAGGCCCGTTGCAGCAAGGTCAGGCTCGGTCGGTCGGCACCCAGCCGTTGATAAAGCTGGCCGGCGAATTTCAGGTACGGGACCGTTTCGGGGATGCGGTCATAGAGTTCATTCAAACCTGCGACGGCAGCGTCAACCTCGCCCCGTTCGTCGAGCCGCATGACCTGTTCGAAGGCTTCCAGAAGATCCATGCGGCTTCATTAGCATAAATCCGGCCCCCAAATACGAACCCTGGTCAGGGCGTTCTGCCCTGTTGACGCCGGGGGGAACTTGCATTAGAACAAAAGAAGAACATTGGAAAAAGAGAACGAGGCTCGATATGGCATCCGCGCCCCCGATCACCGCCGAACTCCGCAAGCAGATTGCCCGGATCGAACGCGCTACTACCGGCTCTCAAACCCCGCAAAAGGGTGAAACAGTGATCAGCGCCGGTGTGGCCGAGATCGATGCCGCCCTGCCGTGGGGCGGCCTGCCGGCCAACGGGCTGCATGAAATTTTCGGCGATGCCACCGCCACCGGCTTCGCCGCCAGCCTGCTCGCGCGGCTGAAAACCGTGAAATCCGGCGCCCCGATCCTATGGTGCCAGACGGGCCGTGAACTCTACGGCCCCGGGATCGCTGCCTACGGGCTCGATCCAAACCGCCTGATCCTCGTCCATGGCCGTAACGACACCGACCTGTTGTGGGCCATGGAAGAGGGTTTGGCGGCCCCCGGCATCGCCGGCGTCGTCGGCGTGCTGCACAAGGTGCCACCGATTGCCGGACGACGCCTGCAACTCGCCGCCGAGGAACGCGGCCGTTTCGGTCTCCTGCTGCGTCCACTCGACCCTTTGGCCCGCACGCGTGCGGCAGCCGATCTCGCCGCGACCAGCATGGCATTGACCCGCTGGCGGGTCGGTGCCGCGCCGAGCGAGCCGCTGCTGATCGGCGGACGCGAAGCCGGCATGGGACCGGAACGCTGGCGGCTCGAGCTGCAGCGCTGCCGTCTCAGTACATTCAATCAAAACTCGACCTATGCCGGTCATCCCAAGACCTGGCAGGTGGAATGGCGTGATGAAACAGGTGATCTCTCTGTGGTTGCCGCGCTTCGCGACGGATCGGTTGAACCGGCCGAGCGTTGGCGCGCCGCTTCCTGACCCTGCGCTCAAATCTCTTCCGCTCGCCACCGTCGCCGCGGTCCATGGCGGACAGCGTCTGGCGGCGGTCGACGGTGAAGCCGAGCGCCGGGGCTTACGTCCC
This sequence comes from Rhizobiaceae bacterium, assembly GCA_020696915.1. Classification (GTDB taxonomy): domain Bacteria; phylum Pseudomonadota; class Alphaproteobacteria; order Rhizobiales; family Rhizobiaceae; genus JAJFMR01. Next base: position 2,084 of record JAJFMR010000298.1, read on the forward strand.
GGCATGCCGCTCGCCGATGCGCGCGCGGTGGTGCCCGATGTCCGCATCGTGCCGATCGATCCGGACGCCGATCGCGCCATGCTCGAAAAGCTGTGTGCGGCTTGTGAACGCTACACGCCGTGGGCGGCCATCGATCCGCAAGGTGCCCGTCCGAACAAATCCAGCCATGCACCGACTGGAGACGGTGCCGGATTATGGCTCGACGTCACCGGCTGCACCCATCTGTTCGGCGGTGAAGAGGCTCTGCTAGCCGATATCGCCGCTCGTTTCGCCCGCGCGGGTTTCCGCACCCGCGCTGCCCTTGCCGCCACCCCCGGGGCGGCTTGGGCCCTCGCCCGGTACGGCGGCACGGACCAGTTCCGTGCGCCGCCCGGCGAGGAGCGCGCATTACTGAAAGCCCTGCCCGTTGCCGCCCTTCGTCTCGATGCCCAGCTGGTCGAGGGGCTCGACCGCATGGGTCTGCGCCAGATCGGCGATCTCGTCCATCTGGCCCGCGCCCCTTTGGCGCGCCGGTTCGGCCGCGTCGTGCTCGACCGCATCGACCAATTGTTCGGTGACCTGGAAGAGCCGATCTCGCCGCGCCAGGCTCCGCCCGTGCATGTCGTGCGCCGCGTCTTTGCCGAACCCATCGGCAAGGTGGAGGATATCGAGCTCGCCCTCGCAGAGTTGCTGCCCACACTTTGCGCGGACCTGGAATCCCACGGCCAGGGCGTGCGCACGCTCGATTATGTTCTGCACCGGGTCGACAACAGCCGTGAGGTCGTCGAGGTCGGCACCAGCCGGCCGGTGCGCGATGCCGGTCATCTCGCCCGCTTGTTCCGCGAAAAGCTTGCCGAGGTGGATCCCGGCTTCGGGGTCGAGGTCGTCGTCCTGGCCGCCCGTGTCGTGGCACCTTTAACGCCGGCGCAAGCGACCCTCGACGCCGAGGCCGACACCGACAGCCTTGAACATACCGGTGCCGCGCGGCTCGTCGACCGGCTCACCAATCGGCTGGGCCATACCAACGTCACCCGCCTCACCGCCGTGGAAAGTCATCTGCCCGAGCGTGCCTGCCACGAGCGCCCCGCTATGACAAACAAGCCGAATAAGATGTCGTGGAATCAACCCGATCGCCGCCCGCAGCGCCCGATCAAACTGCTGGGCCAGCCTTTGCCCATCGATGTCCTGGCTTCCGTACCCGATGGGCCCCCCGCTTCGTTCCAATGGCGCAGACAAAGCCACCGCGTCGTCAACGCGGAAGGGCCCGAGCGCATCGCGCCGGAATGGTGGGTCAACGAAGGCCGTCAGCTCAGCCGCGACGTGCGCGACTATTACCGCATCGAGGATGAGGACGGCCGGCGTTATTGGGTTTATCGCGAAGGCCTATTCCTGCCGGGATTCCTGCCGCGCTGGTATCTGCACGGCTTCTTCGCGTGATGGACACTGCCGACAATGTCGTCCCGGTCGATTTTCCGGCAGCCGGGGGGCGAATCCCTCTCACTCCGCCATATGCAGAGCTGCAAGTCGCCAGCAACTACAGTTTCCTGCGCGGCGCCTCCAGCGCGGAAAAGCTTGTCGGCCAGGCCATCTTACTTGGTCTCAGCGCCATCGGCATCGCCGACCGCAATACCCTGGCCGGAGTGGTGCGCGCCCATGTCGCTGCGAAAACCGTCGGGCTCCGTCTGCTCGTCGGCACGCGCCTGGACTTCGAGGATGGTCCGAGCTTTCTCTGTTACCCCACCGACCGCGACGCCTACGGCCGTCTGACACGGCTGCTGACACGCGGCAAAAAACGCACGCAAAAAGGGAAATGTCAGCTGTTCCTGGCTGACATCCTGGAGAATGGCATCTTCGAATGCGGGCGGGGCCAGGTGATGATCCTGCTCGCCCCCGACACACTCGATACGGCCTTCAAGAACACTCTCGCTCAAGCGAGAAATCAGATAAAGAATGATCTCTATCTATCTGTTAATTATTTATATTATGGCGACGACAAGCGCCGCTTGGCCGAACTGGCCCAGCTTGGCGAACGGCACGGTATTCCCCTGCTGGCGACCAACGACGTTCACGCCCATACCCCCGACCGGCGCCCTCTCCAGGATGTCATGACCTGCATTCGGGAAGGCTGCACGATCAAGGCCGCTGGCCTCCTCATCTTCGCCAATGCCGAGCGGCATCTGAAGGCACCGGCCGAGATGGCGCGCCTCTTCAAGGATTACCCGGACGCCATCGCAAACACACT
>JAJFMR010000299.1 GCA_020696915.1 Rhizobiaceae bacterium
CCTGCAGCGACCGTCGGCCCGGCCGCGTCGCCAGCTTCCGACCGTCCGCGAGCAAGCGAAGGTGTTGCTAAAGCAATTCCAGCAAAAGTGCGCAGCGGTTTTGCGTCCTGAACTGCGGCAGACAAGAAGACAGAGCATTCCCGGCGTTCCGAGGAAAGCGGAGATGCTCTGGATCAGCCTTGGGCTGAGATTGGGTGCCACCGGGCGCCCGCTTCCACCTGAATTTTCAGCCTTGCTGCCGTGAACATTGGCGGGCAAGCTTCGGCCGGCCAGAAGCAGTCGTCCGGGTCAGGGAGAAAGTCGTTTGGCGGACCATGCTGGGTTGCGACTTCACGTTCCCGAACCGGAGGTCAGGCCCGGTGGAACGCCGGACTTCTCCAACGTGGTGATACCCAAGGCCGGCTCGGTGCGCCGTCCGGAGGTGGATGCCGAGCCCGAGTCGATCCGCGATCTTGCCTATTCGATCATCCGGGTCCTCAATCGGGAGGGCGAGGCGGTCGGCCCCTGGGCGGGACTGCTCGGCGACGAGGAGCTTCGGGAGGGCCTGCGTCACATGATGACGCTGAGGGCCTTCGACGCGCGCATGCAGATGGCCCAGCGCCAGGGCAAGACCTCCTTCTACATGCAGCATATGGGCGAGGAGGCGGTCAGCTCGGCGTTCCGCAAGGCGCTGCTGCCGGGCGACATGAATTTTCCGACCTACCGGCAGGCCGGCCTCTTGATTGCCGGCGGCTATCCGCTGGTCGAGATGATGAACCAGATCTATTCCAACGAGGCCGACCCGCTCAAGGGCCGGCAGTTGCCGATCATGTATGCGTCAAGGGAGCACGGCTTCTTCTCGATTTCGGGCAATCTGGCGACACAGTTCGTGCAGGCGGTCGGCTGGGCAATGGCGTCGGCGATAAAGGGCGACTCGCGAATCGCTGCCGGCTGGGTGGGCGACGGCTCCACCGCCGAAAGCGATTTCCACGCCGCCCTCGTGTTCGCCTCCACCTATCGGGCGCCCGTCGTCCTGAACATCGTCAACAACCAGTGGGCGATCTCCACCTTCCAGGGGATCGCGCGCGGCGGATCGGGAACGTTCGCCGCACGAGGCCTGGGCTTCGGCCTGCCGTCGCTGCGCGTCGACGGCAACGACTATCTCGCCGTGCACGCCGTGGCGCGCTGGGCTGTCGAGCGGGCACGCAGGAATCTCGGTCCGACGCTCGTCGAATACGTCACCTACCGGGTGGGCGCGCATTCGACTTCGGACGACCCTTCCGCATACCGGCCGAAGGAAGAGTCGGCGGCGTGGCCGCTCGGCGACCCCGTCATACGGCTGAAGAAACATCTGATCGTACGCGGCGCATGGTCCGAAGAACGGCACAAGCAGGCAGAAGCCGAAATACTCGACACGGTGATATCGGCGCAGAAGGAAGCCGAAAGGCATGGGACACTGCATGCCGGCGGCAAGCCGTCGGCGCGGGACATGTTCGAGGGGGTCTATGCCGAAATGCCGCCGCATCTCAGGCGCCAGCGCCAGCAGGCCGGGATCTAGCTATGCCGCGCAAGACCATGATCGAGGCGATCCGCGACGCCATGGACGTTATGATGGGACGCGACGACGACGTCGTCGTGTTCGGCGAGGACGTCGGATATTTCGGCGGCGTCTTCCGCTGCACGCAGGGGCTGCAGCAGAAATACGGCAGGAGCCGCTGCTTCGACACGCCGATCAGCGAACTCGGCATCGTCGGCACCGCCATCGGCATGGCCGCCTACGGGCTGAAGCCGTGCGTCGAGGTGCAATTCGCCGACTACGTCTATCCCGCCTACGACCAGATCGTTTCGGAGGCGGCACGGCTACGCTACCGCTCCAACGGCCAGTTCACATGTCCGATCGTGATCAGGATGCCGACCGGCGGCGGAATCTTCGGTGGCCAGACGCACAGCCAGAGCCCGGAAGCCCTGTTCACCCATGTGTCGGGCCTGAAGACGGTCGTGCCGTCCAATCCGCACGACGCCAAGGGCATGCTGATATCCGCGATCGAGGATCCGGATCCGGTCATCTTCCTCGAGCCGAAGCGGCTCTATAACGGGCCCTTCGACGGCCATCACGAACAGCCGGTGACGTCCTGGGCAAAGCATGAGCTTGGCGAGGTGCCCGACGGGCATTTCACGGTACCGCTCGGCAAGGCGGCGATCCGCAGGAAAGGCAGCGCCCTGACCGTGCTCGCCTACGGGACCATGGTGCACGTTGCCGAGGCAGCCGCGGCGGAGACCGGCATCGATGCCGAGATCATCGACATCCGCACGCTGCTGCCGCTCGACCTCGAGGCGATCGTGCATTCCGTGAGGAAAACCGGTCGTTGCGTGATCGTCCACGAGGCGACGTTGACCTCGGGCTTCGGCGCCGAGCTTTCGGCGCTCGTGCAGGAGAACTGCTTCTATCACCTCGAGGCGGCGGTGGCGCGGGTGACCGGTTGGGATACGCCCTATCCGCACGCACAGGAGTGGGACTATTTTCCGGGCCCGCAGCGCGTCGGGCGCGCCTTCGTCGAAACGATGGCGGCGTGACGATGGGCGAGCATGTGATCAAGCTGCCGGACGTCGGCGAGGGCGTGGCCGAGGCGGAACTCGTCGAATGGCACGTGAAGGTGGGCGACCTCGTTCGCGAGGACACCGTTCTGGCGGCGGTCATGACGGACAAGGCGACGGTGGAAATCCCCTCCCCGGTCGAGGGCGAGATCCTGTGGCTCGGAGCCGAGGTCGGCGAGCAGGTGGCCGTCGGCTCGCCGATCATCCGCGTCCGCGTGGCCGGCGGCGGCGGCGCGACGGCCGCCGAAGCTGGCCCCGCGGCGGAGAAGCAGCCGGAGAAAAGGGAAATGGCGCCGCCGCCGGCCGACGCGCCGGCAGCCTCGCCGGCGAGGAAGCCCGCGCAGGAGCCGGGGAGCCCCAAGGCTCCTGCCAAACCGGAGACGAGAATGGCGGGGAGGCGTGCCGCTTCCGTGCCGCAGGCTGAAAGACCGCTTGCCTCCCCCGCCGTCCGGCTCAAGGCCAGGGAGGCCGGCGTCGACCTGCGCAGGGTGGCAGGCAGCGGACCAGCTGGCCGGATCACGCATGAAGACCTCGCCGCCTTCCTGGCCGCCGGGCCTGGCGCGCCGGCGCCAGTTTCCGGGCTGGCGGAGAACAATGACGTCGAAGAGATCAGGATCGTCGGGCTGCGCCGGAAGATCGCCGAGAAGATGGCGATTTCGAAGTCGCGCATTCCTCATATAACCTATGTCGAGGAGGTCGACGTCACCGAGCTCGAAACGCTGCGCGCCACCCTCAACAGGGACCAGCGTCCGGGCCGGCCGAAGCTGACCGTCCTGCCCTTCCTGATGCGCGCCATGGTCAAGGCGGTAGCCGAGCAGCCCGGTCTGAACGCGCTTTTCGACGACGAGGCCGGCATCGTCCGCCGGCACGGCGGCGTGCACATCGGCATCGCCACGCAGACTCCGGCGGGGCTGGTGGTCGCGGTCGTCAGGCACGCGGAGGCGCGCGATCTGTGGGGTTGCGCTGGCGAGGTGAACCGGCTGGCGGATGCGGCCAGAGCCGGCACCGCCACGCGGGAGGAGCTTTCCGGCTCGACGATCACCATCACTTCGCTCGGCGCCATGGGCGGCGTCGTCACTACGCCGGTCATCAATCATCCTGAAGTGGCGATCGTCGGGGTGAACAAGATGATGATGCGGCCGGTCTGGGAGGGGACCGGCTTCGTGCCCCGCAGGATGATGAACCTGTCGTCCAGCTTCGACCATCGCGTCGTCGACGGCTGGGACGCGGCGGTGTTCGTGCAGCGGCTGAAGACGCTTCTCGAGACGCCGGCGATGATCTTCCTGGACGGTTGAGATGGTTGAACGACGAGACGTCGTGACACGGCCGACAACCCCCGCTCCTGCCGCTCCCTGCAAGGCTCTTCTGGCGGGATCCGGCGCGGGGCAGCGGCTTCCTCTCCGCGGGTCGGGAGGGATCGAGGGCGGAGATACCGGCACGCCTTCGCTGCGGGGAGGGCCAGAAGGATCATGAAGGACATTTCCTGCAAGCTTCTGGTGATCGGCGCCGGACCTGGCGGCTATGTCTGCGCGATCCGCGCCGGACAGCTGGGCCTCGACACGGTGATCGTCGAGGCATCCAGGCCAGGGGGCACCTGCCTCAACGTCGGCTGCATTCCATCCAAGGCGCTCATCCATGCTGCCGAGGCGTTCGACATGGCAACGCATTTCGCGGGCGGCAACAAGCCGCTCGGCATTTCGGTCGCGTCGCC
>JAJFMR010000022.1 GCA_020696915.1 Rhizobiaceae bacterium
CTGGCTGGAGCGAGCGTCGCGGCGACAGGCCGCGGCGCCCGATCTCACAGCAGGAGGAGCTGCTCGCTCTTCTTTCCATCGCGCACGAACAGGTCCGTGCGCAGCTTCGTTTTTTCGGCATTCAGGCCCAGCCGTCGCGCCGCGATCTCGAAGCGGCGGCCGATCTGCCAGGCGTAGTGTCCGGTTCCCTTCATGCGCTTTCCCCACTCCGCATCGTAGTCCTTGCCGTCGCGCATCGACCGTACCAGCGACATCACATGCCGGTAGCGGTCGGGAAAGTGCCGCAGCAGCCAGTCCTTGAAGATCGGGCTGACTTCGAGCGGCAGCCTGAGGAGAACATAGCCGGCGTCCTGCGCGCCCGCCGCCCGCGCCGCATCGAGGATCCGCTCGATCTCCGGGTCGGTCAGGCCGGGAACGATCGGGGCCACCATCACGGAGGCCGGAATGCCGGCTTCGCTCAGCTCGCGAATCGCCTCGATGCGCTTCAGCGGCGTCGACGCGCGCGGCTCCATGGTCCGCGCCAGCATCCGGTCCAGCGTGGTCACCGAGAGCGCCACCTTGGCCAGTCCGCGTCCCGCCATGCGCGACAGGATGTCGATGTCGCGGGTGACGAGAGCCGATTTGGTGACGATCCCGACCGGATGGTTCCTGGCGTCCAGCACTTCCAGGATTTCGCGCATGATCCGCCACTGCCTCTCGATCGGCTGGTAGGGATCGGTATTGGTGCCGATCGCAATGGTACGCGGCTCGTAACCCTCCTTCGACAGTTCCCTGTCGAGCAGCCTCGCGGCGTCCGGCTTGGCGAACAGCCTGGATTCGAAATCCAGCCCCGGCGACAGGCCCATGTAGCTGTGCGTCGGCCGCGCGAAGCAATAGACGCAGCCATGCTCGCACCCCCGGTAGGGATTGATCGACCGATCGAAGGAGATGTCGGGCGATTCGTTGCGTGTGACGATGGTGCGAGGCCTCTCGACCTGCACCTCCGTCCGGAAGGGCGGCAACTCGTCGATCGAATTCCAGCCGTCGTCGAAGACATGCCTGGTGACCGGTTCGAACCGCCCGGACGGATTGATGCCGGCCGAGCGGCCGCGGTTGCGGTCGGGACGGACGCCGATGCCGCTGTCCTCGACCACCGCATTGGCCATTTCTGCCCTCCCTGGCCCGAAAGCGGCGGCGTCGGCGCGCACGATCTGCTCAATTCTCGCCCTTTCCCAGGGCTTCTCGGCTGGCTTCCGGATCTCGGCTCTCATGGAAAACATTCCTACGATCGATATTAGAACAAATCAAGAACAATCTTGTTCCAAGTTCTGGCCTCGGCGACGGCGCAAGCGTCGGCCACCCGGAGCGCGGGTGGCGCTTCGAGCCGAATGGAATGAATGTCGGGGAAATCCCGTCGGCGGCGGCGGTGGCCCTACAGGATGAGAGTTAACCGCAGCGTCCCGAGGAGGCCCGACTCTGGAGGGCCGTTGCGGTCCGAGGGATGATTGACGCCGTCATAGACGGGCACTTCATCGAAATCGAATGGGCTGATGCCCTGCAGGCAGGCGACGTTCACGCCATATTCGCCTGGATCGGACCGCCGCTGATGGTGCGTGTGGATGCCGCAATGCGCGCAGAAATGGTGCTTCGCCGTCATCGTGTTGAACTGGTAGGTGGTGAGCGAGTTCTGGCCGGCGAGCAGGGTCAGGTTGCCAAGTCGGGCGGTCACCGCGATCGCGCCTCGCATCCGGCAATAGGAGCAGGTGCAGCGGCGCGCCGTGTGCAGTCCCTCGGCCAGCCGGACGCGAAAACGTACGGCCCCGCAATGGCATCCGCCATCGACCTCTTGAATGTCCTTGTCCATTGTCGCGATCGTCCTCTTCCAAAACCCCGTCCTGGACGCTGGCCGCCTGAGCGAAGGTTGTCCAGCTTCTTTAAGGCCCGCCAGGATACGATGGCTCCCTCGCCGTTTCGGCCCGGGCAACTGGCGCGGCGGGCGGCTTTGCTCTAATCGGCATGGCATGCTGTCCGTTCTGATCGAAACCAGAAACGACGAGGAGAACCTGCCGGGTACGCTCGCCTCGCTCATCTCCGGGCTCGTCGAGGGCGCAGTTCGCGAAGTGATCGTCTGTGATCGCGGCTCGACGGATGGCACGGGCAGTGTCGCCGAACATGCCGGCTGCACCTTTCTTGCCGACGGTGGCATTACGGCAGGCGTTCGCCGCGCGAAGTCCGAGTGGCTGCTCCTGATCGAGCCGGGCGCGCGGCTCGTCGACGGCTGGACGGAAGCCGTCCTTGCGCACGCGATGCGCCACAAGATGCCTGCCCGGTTCTCCAGGTCGAGGAGCGGTCGTGCCTCGTTCCTGTCACGCGTGTTCTCGGGCAACAGGGGTCTGGCCGAAGGGCTGCTGATCTCCAAAAGCCAGGCGCTGGCGCTTTCGAGGAGCGGAGGCGATGCGGAGGCGGTCGCACGCGGACTCGCCACACGCCGCCTCACCTCCGAAATCAGGGTCGCCGCTCCACGCAGATAGGCTCCGTTCCGGTTGTGTGGCCTGGGTGACGCGAAGCTGAAGCTGCGGCCTCAGGCGGTCGTGCCGCCGCGGCCTCAGGCGGTCGTGCCGCCGCGGCGAAGATGCTCGTCGAGGCGCGGCATGATCTCCACGAAGTTGCACGGCATGTGCCGGTAATCGAGCTGCGGCTTCAGAATGCCGTCCCAGGCATCGCGGCAGGCCCCCGGCGAGCCCGGCAGGACGAAGACGAACGTCGCATTGACGACGCCCCCCGTCGCCCGCGACTGGATGGTCGACGTGCCGATCTTGTCGAAGGAGATGCGGTGGAAGACTTCCGAAAATCCGTCCATCCGCTTCTCGAAAATCGGCTCGAGCGCCTCGGGCGTCACGTCGCGCCCGGTGAAGCCGGTGCCGCCGGTGGTGATCACCACGTCGATCGCCTCGTCCTTGGACCAGGCCAGGACCCGGCTCCTGATCGCCGCCTTCTCGTCCCTGACCAGGTCGCGCCCCGCCAGCACATGGCCGGCCTCGACGATGCGATCGGCAAGCGTCTGCCCGGACTTGTCCTCCGCGAGGCTGCGGGTATCCGAAACGGTGAGCACGGCGATGCGGACCGGGATGAACTGGCGTTGCTGCGTCACTTGACTTGCTCCTCTGCGGTGGTTTCCGTCGCAACGCAGAACCAGGACGGCATGGCTGCCGCAATCGAACCGGCGGCGGCATCCGCCGCGGCCCTGGTCGGGAACAGTCCGAAACAGGTCGCACCGGACCCCGACATGCGGGCAATGGCAGCGCCCTTCGAGCGCAGCGCCGACAGGGCGTCGGCGATGTCCGGCGCCAGCATCGCCGCAGGCGTCTCGAGATCGTTGCGCGTGTTCTGCAGCCACGCGACGATGATGTCGGCGTCGAGGCGGGAAGGCAGCCTCGGCAGCGGCGGGTTGTCGCGACGGGCAAGGACGCGGAACACTTCGGGGGTGGACACCGTCGTGCCGGGATTGACCAGGACCACAGGGAGTGAAGGAAAGCCGTCGACCGGTTCCAGGATCTCGCCAATGCCGGTTGCCAGCAAGGGGCGCGCTGCGAGGCACATCGGAACGTCGGCGCCAAGGTCGAGCGCCATCGACTGCATTCTTGCCTCCGCGCCCTTCATCCCCCAAAGCCTGGCCAATGCGCGGAGCGCTGCCGCGGCGTCGCTCGAGCCTCCGCCGATGCCAGCCGCCACGGGCAGACGCTTTTCGAGTGCAATGGCAACACCCCCCATCTCGCCGAAACCTCGCCGCATCGCGTCGCGCGCCTTGAGCACCAGGTTTTCGCCATCGGACGGCAGCCGGTTCCCGAAAGGTCCGCGTATGGAGAAGGCGTCCCCTGCCGCCGCCCGAACCGTCAGCCGGTCGCCGCAGGAAGTGAAGACGACGAGACTTTCGAGGCTGTGATAGCCGTCGCTGCGGCGGCCCACGACGTGCAGCGCCAGATTGATCTTGGCCGGCGCCAGTTCGGCGATCGTCGCCGCGTCTTGTTCGGGGCGATCCAGTGATCAATCCTTGGCGAGCCGGTATTCGCCGGTCTTGGGGTCCTTGACCAGCGTGCCCGTGGTGCCGGTGGCCGACTGCCTTTCGGCCCGGCGCACCCTGGCCGTCACGCGCTCGGCCTCGCGCAGGAAGGCGCGGTAGCCGACATAGGCGATCAGGCCGACGAGGGCAAAAAAGATAAGCTGGGGCATTCTGTCCATCCTCCCTCGATAGCCGCCGGCGGAACGGCAGCCGGCCGGGCAGGGCGAGGCAACATGTTAGCCGCCCGGCCCGACTTGTTCAAAGGCCGAAGCGGCTCCACAGCGCGCGCTCTTCTGCCGCATCGATCAGGCCCGTCGCCGCAGCGCCGGCAAGGTCCGGCACCGACAGCAATCCGAACCGGCCGAAGCTGCGGCCGAACAGCCCGCGCGGCGGCGAGATCAGCTTGAGCCTCGTCTTCGGTCCGTATCTGTCCTTCAGAACCTGCCGCATGTCGCCCAGCTGGTCGACGAGGCCGAGCTCAAGTCCTTTCCTGCCGGTCCAGAACAGTCCCGTGAACAGGTCCGGATCGTCCTTCAGCTTCGAGCCGCGCCGCTCCTTGACGAGATCGATGAACGTATCGTGGACCTCCAGCTGAAGCGCGTTCAGTCGGCGGACGTCGTCCTCGTTCTCCGGCCGGAACGGGTCGAGCACGGCCTTGTTGCGGCCGGCCGTGTGAACGCGCCGCTCGACGCCGATCTTCTTCAGCAGTTCCGGGAAGCCGAAGGAAGCCGAAACGACGCCGATCGAGCCGACGATCGACGACGGGTCGGCAATGATCTCGTCGCCGGCCACGGCGATCATGTAGCCGCCCGATGCCGCGACGTCCTCGACGAATACCAGCACGCGCTTGTTCTTCTCCGCGGCGAGGTCGCGGATGCGCTTGTGGATCAGCCGCGACTGCACCGCCGAGCCGCCTGGCGAGTTGATCGAGATGGCGACGGCGGGGGCGTCGTTGAAAGCGAAAGCCTTTTCGATGAGCCCTGCCGTCGAGGCCAGCGAAAGCGTCGGCCTGAGCGGGCTGCCCGACGACAGGATGGCCCCGTTGAGGCGGACGACCGGGATCGTCGCCGCCTCGGGTCGGATGGCCTTGGGCAGCAGACGGTTCAGGAATTTTCGCAATCTGGTCTCCGCTGATGATCAGCTTCGCATGTAGGCATTCGCGGACGGCGCGCAATGGCCGCGCCCGTCGTGCCGTCAATCTTCGAAAAGCGAAGCGTTGCCGTTGTTGATGGCCTCCGCCCGGGCCGAGAAGCCGTTGCCGGTCTCGCCATGCAGCACCAGCGGCGGCCTGAGCGTCAGCCCGCCGCGTGAGCCGCGTCGCGCCCTGAGCACCACGCGGATCGCCGGCTGCCCGGCGCGCGCATGCACGGGAACGATTTCGGCCTCGCCGAACCGGCCGGAAACCGCCGCCAGCAGGGGCGCCAGCGAAACCGGGCGCGCAATGACGGAGACGCTGCCCTTCGCACCGAGAACGGCGGCGGCGCTTCGCATCCAGCGGTCGAACAGCCCGTCCTCCATGACATGCGCCTGGCGCTTCAGGCCGTCGGGCGAGGCGCGGTCGACCGCCGGGTTGAAGGGCGGATTCATGATCACGAAATCGAAGGAGTTGCCGGCCAGCCCCACCGCTTCGCGATCAGTGCCGGTCAACGTGACGTCGGCGACGAGGACCGAGGCGCGGCCGCGAAAGCCGGCGTTTGCCGGATGATCGAGGGTCAGCGAGGCGAACTGGGCCATCTCCGGGGATTGCTCCACCAGGGTCGCGGTGGCGCCGGCGACCCTCGACAGGACGGCCAGCCCGGCAGCTCCGGCGCCGGCGCCGAAATCGGCAACCCGCCCGGCAAAGCCTGCAGGCACACTGGCGGCCAGGATCATGGCGTCGACGCCGGCGCGATGGCCGCCGCCCTTCGGCTGCACGAGCCGGAATCTGCCGCGGTGAAAGACGTCGATCGTATGGGCCGGCAGGTCGGGACTCATCCGGCAGAACGATGCGACCTGACCATGACGGGCACCCTACCGGTCGCGCATCTCGTCGGCGATGCCCGCATCCGCGAGGATCTGCCGCGCCTCGTCCGCCTCGTGGTCGGCGACCATGATGCGGCGGGGCAGGATGCCTATCGAGCCGTCGAGCACGCTCATGTTCTGGTCGGCGACCAGGCAGCCGATGCCGGCGTCCCGCAACAGCGACTCCACGAAGGAGATGAGGACGGTGTCGTTGGTGCGGATGAGTTCCTTCATGCCCGCGAAACTTGCAGTTCGGCGTTCCGATGTAAACGCCTGGCCGGCGCGTTTCGACGGACGCACGCGCCAATTCGCCGCTTGCGGTTGACTGCCGCGCCGACCTAGGATTGTAGACGTGGCGAATGCCGTCGCGCGCGGCCCAGGCATGGGAGTTGGTTGTGGGCGTGGTTCTCAATCTCGATGACGGCAGGCGGGAAAGCGCTTCGATTGCGCCGCTCGTCGACCTTACGGCGGCCGACATGGGCCGGGTGAACGAGCTCATCCTGTCGAAGGCCGGCTCGGATGTCGAGATGATCCCCGAGGTCGCCAACCACCTCATCTCGTCGGGGGGAAAGCGCCTGCGGCCGATGGTGACGCTGGCCGCCGCACAGATGTTCGGCTATGCCGGCGACGGCCACGTAAAGCTGGCGACCAGCGTCGAGTTCATGCATACGGCGACCCTTTTGCACGACGACGTCGTCGACGAGAGCGGCATGCGGCGCGGCAAGAAGACGGCGCGCATGATCTGGGGCAACCAGGCGAGCGTCCTGGTCGGGGATTTTCTGCTCGGGCAGGCCTTCCGCATGATGGTCGACGTCGGTTCTCTGGAGGCGCTGGACATTCTGTCGACCGCCGCCTCGGTCATCGCCGAGGGCGAGGTCATGCAGCTTGCCGCCGCCAAGAACCTCGAAACCACCGAGGACGAGCATTTCGGGGTGATCAAGGCAAAGACCGCGGCGCTCTTTTCGGCGGCGGCCGAAGTCGGGCCGGTGATTGCCGGCGCTTCGCGCAGCAGCCGCGCCGCGCTGCGCTCCTACGGGATGAATCTCGGGCTCGCCTTTCAGCTCATCGACGATGCGCTCGACTATGGCGGCACGTCGCGGGAGCTCGGCAAGAATGTCGGCGACGATTTCCGCGAAGGCAAGGTCACGCTGCCGGTCATCCTGAGCTACCGGCGAGGCACCTCGGCCGAGCGCAGTTTCTGGAAACGCGCCATCGAGGAGGCGGATTCCGGCGACGCTCGGCTGGAACATGCGATCGGCCTGATGGTGCGCCATGGCGCCATCGCCGACACGATCGGGCGGGCTCGACATTTCGGCGGCATTGCCAGGGACGCGCTGGCGCCTCTGGACGGGACGCCGCAGAAAGCGGCCTTGCTCGACGTCATCGATTTCTGTATCAGCCGCGTCGCGTGAGACCCCGGCCCGCTGCGACCCGGTGACCGCATTGTGAATACGGCGGATTGCGCGCCGTCCCCAAAAAGGCCATGCTTTTGGGGAAGAGCCAGCCGATCCGGCATTCACCGCACGCGTGCCGACGACGCGCCGGAAGGAAGGATTACAATGCCCGTAAGACATGCAAGCTGGCTGCTCAGGCTGGCCGCGGCGGCCGGATTGGCGATTGTCGGCCAGCCTGCTCTGTCGGCGCAGACCGACGCTCCGGTCCAGATCAGCTCGTTCTCCGGGGCCTATCTCGCCGCACGCGTCGCCGAGGTGGACAATGATCTCGACGCGGCCATCGCCTATTACAAAAGGGCGCTGAGCTTCGATCCCGAAAACGAATCGCTGCAGCAGAACCTGATGCTGGCGCTGATCTCGAGGGGTGACTTCGAGGCATCTCTTCCCTACGCCGAGAAGCTCAAGTCGGTCGCGGAGATCGAGCGTTTCTCGCGCCTGGCGCTTGCCGTCGACAGCTTCCGCAAGAAGGATTGGGCGACTGCAGAGACCTGGCTCAAGCTGGCCATCGAATCGGACCTCGACCGGCTGATCACCAGCGGGATGACCGCCTGGGCAAAGTCCGGCAGCGGCGACCACGAGGGCGCCCTTGCAGTGCTCGGGAAGCTGCAGGGTCCGGAGTGGTATGGCATGTTCGTCTCCTACCACAAGGCCCTGCTCACCGAGGCCGCGGGGCTCCGGGATGAAGCCGACGCCGCCTACAAGGCGGCAATCGACGACGTCGCGGCCGGAGGGGCATCGCCCGAAACCTGGCTGCGCGCCGCCGAGGCCTATGCCGGTTTCCTTTTGCGCGCCGGCAGGAAGAGCGAGGCACTGGAAGTGCTCGACAAGGCCGACGCGTTCTCGGCCAACCGCGTGGCGATCGACCATCTTCGCGGGCAGATCGAGAGCGGAGCGACGACGGTGGCGCCGATCGTTGCCGGCCCCTCGGAGGGCGCCAGCGAGCTTCTTCTCAATCTTGCCTCGGCCCTCAACCGCGGCGGCGGCGAACCGTTCGTGCGGCTCTATTTGCAGCTGGCGCTGGCGCTGGAGCCGGACAGCGATGTTGTTCTCGTCGAACTGGCAGCGGTGGCCGAGCAGCAGGAAGACGCCGAGGAGGCGATCGACCTCTACCGGCGCATCCCCGAGGGTTCGCCGCTGAAGCGGCTTTCCGAGCTGCAGCTCGGTCTCAACCTCGCGGACCTCGACCGCCATGACGAAGCGATTGCGCAGCTGAGAGGGCTGCTCGCAGAGAATCCCGACGAAATGCGTGCCTACCTGGCGCTTGGCGGGGTCTATTCCTCGATGGAGGATTATCGCAGCGGCGGCGAGGTGTACGACCAGGCTGTCTCGCGCATCGAGGCCGCCAGGGCCGCCGCGCCGGAAACGCCCGAGCCCACCTCCAACTGGAACATCTATTACCAGCGCGGCATCGCCTATGAGCGGCAGAAGCAGTGGGCGAAGGCCGAGCCGAATTTCCGCAAGGCCCTCGAGCTGTTCCCCGACCAGCCACAGGTCCTCAATTATCTCGGCTATTCATGGATCGACATGAACATGAACCTCGAGGAAGGCATGGACATGATCCGCAGGGCCGTGGATCTGCGGCCGAGCGACGGCTACATCGTCGACTCGCTCGGCTGGGCGCATTACCGGCTGGGCCAGTACGAAGACGCGGTGCGCGAACTCGAGCGCGCCGTGTCCCTGAAGCCCGACGACGCCGTGCTCAACGACCATCTGGGGGATGCCTACTGGCGGGCCGGCCGCCGTCTCGAGGCAACGTTCCAGTGGAGTCATGCGCGCGACATGAAGCCGGAGCCGGACGTGCTGGCCAGTGTCATGAAGAAGCTCACCGAGGGGTTGCCTCCGGTAAAGGACAAGGCCGTCGCCGAAGAGCCGGCCAAGACGCTGCCTCCCGTCGCGCCCCCGCCGGCAGCCCCGGAGAAGCGTACGGAGGTGAAACCCGCGGCCACCGCCTCGGCCGCTCCGGTGGCAGCCGTCTACAAGGTCCAGCGCGGGCAGTCGCTCTGGTCGATCGCCGCCGACGAGCTTGGCGCCGGCAGCCGCTACATCGAGATCCTCGACCTCAACCCGCAGCTGCAGGGCGACCCTGCCAGGCTGATGCCCGGTCAGGAGCTTACCCTGCCTGCTCCGGTGAACTGAAGAGCCCTCCTGAGAACGCCGGCAGCGCCGGCGGCAAGCTTGACGCTCCGGGGACGCCGCACTAGGACGGGCAGCCTTCTCCCGCGCCGTCCAGGGCCACATCTCAAGTGAACGTCTCCTCCCCCCCTGCCAATCTCACGCCCGACCGTTCCTTCCAGGGGCTGATCCTGGCGCTGCAGGCCTACTGGGCGGGGAAAGGATGCGTCATCCTCCAGCCCTACGACATGGAGGTCGGAGCCGGCACGTTTCACCCGGCAACGACGCTCCGGGCGCTGGGCCCGAGACGCTGGAACGCAGCCTATGTGCAGCCCTCGCGACGACCGAAGGACGGCCGCTACGGCGAGAATCCGAACCGCCTGCAGCACTATTACCAGTACCAGGTCATACTGAAGCCCAATCCTCCCGATCTACAGGAACTCTATCTCGGTTCGCTCGACGCGATCGGCATCGACCCGCTGCTCCACGACATCCGTTTCGTCGAGGACGACTGGGAGAGCCCGACGCTCGGCGCCTGGGGGCTGGGCTGGGAATGCTGGTGCGACGGCATGGAGGTGTCGCAGTTCACCTATTTCCAGCAGGTATGCGGCATAGAGTGCGCGCCCGTCTCGGGCGAGCTCACCTACGGGCTGGAACGACTGGCCATGTATGTGCAGGGCGTCGACAATGTCTACGATCTGAACTTCAACTGTCTGGAGGGCGAGGACAAGGTCACCTATGGCGACGTGTTCCTGCAGGCAGAGCAGGAATATTCCAGGTACAATTTCGAGCATGCCGACACGGCGATGCTGTTCAGGCACTTCGCCGATGCGGAAAGCGAGTGCAATGCGCTGCTGGCTGCCGGGGCGCCGCGGCCGGCCGATAACCTGGCGTTGCATCGCATGGTGCTGCCGGCCTACGACCAGTGCATCAAGGCCAGCCATGCGTTCAACCTGCTCGACGCCCGCGGGGTGATCTCGGTCACCGAACGGCAGAGCTACATTCTGCGCGTGCGCAATCTCGCCAAGGCCTGCGGCGAGGCGTTCCTGTTGACGGAAGCGGGGGGACTGGCAGCTCCCAGTCCCGGCTAGACGCCGGCGCGGCATTCTGCTCCGAACTCCGGCTGGCGACTTCCTCGTGGGAACCCCGCACCGGCGGAAAGGTGACAGCAAACCCCGGAGTTGCTATGCCGCGCCCGGAACGATCCCACCGAGATTTCACGACCAATGCCCGACCTGCTTCTGGAACTGCGCTCCGAGGAGATTCCCGCCCGCATGCAGCGCAAGGCGGCGGGTGACCTGAAGAAGATGGTGACCGACGGGATCGTCGAAGCCGGCCTCGGCTACGAGGCGGCCCGCGAATACTTTTCGCCGCGACGGCTGGCGCTCGATTTGCGCGGCGTCGCGGCCCGCTCCAACGACGTTCGCGAGGAGCGCCGCGGCCCCAGCACCAGGGCGCCGGAAGCGGCCATCCAGGGCTTCCTGCGCTCCGCGGGACTCGCCTCGATTGCCGAGGCAGAGATTCAGTCTGACCCGAAGAAGGGCGACTTCTACGTGGCGCGCATCGATCGGCCCGGGCGCACGGCCGAAGCGATCCTCGCCGAACTCCTGCCTGAGGTGATCCGGAGTTTCCCGTGGCCGAAATCGATGCGCTGGGGCAAGGCCTCGGCAAGGCCGGGATCGCTGCGCTGGGTGAGGCCGCTGCAGTCGATCGTCGCGACGTTCGGGCCGGAGACCGGGGAGGCGGCGGTGATCGACTTCGAGGTCGGCGGCATCCGCTCCGGCAATCTCACCTGGGGGCACCGCTTTCATGCTCCTGGAGCGATCGAGGTCAGGCGTTTCGACGATTATGCGGCGAAGCTGGAAGCCGCCCGCGTCATCATCGATGCCGACCGGCGAAAGGAAATCATCCTCGCCGATGCCGCCAACCTGGCTTTTGCGAGCGGTCTCGACCTGGTCGACGACGAAGGCCTGCTCGAGGAAGTGGCCGGCCTGGTGGAATGGCCGGTCGTGCTGATGGGTGAATTCGAGCCGGCATTCCTGGACATTCCGGCGGAAATCGTCCGGCTGACTATCCGCGCCAATCAGAAATGCTTCGTGACCAGGCCCCGCAACTCCGCCGCGGCGGTCGACCTGTCGAACCGCTTCCTGCTCACGGCCAACATCGAGGCGCGCGACGGCGGCTCCGAGATCGTCGACGGCAATCGCAAGGTGGTGCGCGCTCGTCTGTCGGATGCGCTCTATTTCTGGAAGACGGACCAGAACGATCTGCCGGACCTCGACCAGCTTGCGGAGTCCGCGGCGAGGTTCGGTCTCGATCTGCAGAAGCCGCTCGACCAGCGCATGGCGCGCCTCGACCACCTTGCGGTCACCTTCCACGCTCGCCTGGGCACCCAGGGCGAGCGGGTCGAGCGCATCCGCCGTCTGGCGCGTCAGCTGGCGCAAATCGCGGCGAAGTCACCGGGAGATGGGACCATCGAGCTCGCCGATCGCGCTGCGGTGCTTGCCAAGGCCGATCTGACCACCGAGATCGTCGGCGAATTTCCCGAGCTCCAGGGGACGATGGGAATGAAATACGCCCTGCGGCAAGGCGAGCATCCGTCGGTCGCGGCCGCCATCGAGGAACATTACAAGCCGCAAGGGCCGTCGGACCGGGTGCCCGATGATCCGGTGTCCATCGCCGTGGCGCTTGCCGACAAGCTCGACATGCTCACGGGATTCTGGTCGATCGACGAGAAGCCCACGGGCAGCAAGGACCCCTATGCGCTCCGACGGGCTGCGCTTGGCGTGATCCGCATTGTCGTCGAGAACGGCATCAGCCTGTCATTGGGAAGCATCGCCGACCAGGACCTGCTTGCCTTCTTCCATGATCGCCTGAAGGTCTATCTTCGCGACCAGGGTGCGCGCCATGATCTGATCGATGCGGTGATAGGACCAGATTCGGACGATCTGCTGACGATCGTCAGGCGCGTCGAGGCGCTCGGCGCATTCCTGGAAACCGACGACGGCAGCAACCTGTTGGCGGGGACCAAGCGTGCCGCCAACATCCTGATCGCCGAGGAGAAAAAAAGGACGGCGATCGCCGCCGCCGCGGATCCCGCTTTGCTGATTCACCCTGCCGAGCAAGGCCTGCTGTCGGCGGTGAACAGGGCAGAGAAGGACGCTGGCGAAGCGATTCGAAACGAAGAGTTTTCCGCCGCCATGCTGGCCCTTAGCGCGCTGCGTGAACCGGTCGATTCTTTTTTCGAACAGGTTCTCGTGAATGATGAGAATGCCGCCGTCCGCGCCAACCGTCTGGCGCTTTTGGCGCGCATCCGGGCGGCCACCGGCCAGGTCGCCGATTTTTCGAAGATTGCCGGCTGAAGCGGCCGACCGGAGACGGCGCCTACCCGGGGGCGTCGACGATTGCCGGTTCCGGCGCGCGGCTGTTGCCAGGGAGGCCGGATGTCGGGCGCGTCTTCCCATCGGCCGCCGCAGGCATCGGCGCGGCTTGCGCCTCCGCCCGCCCCGCCTGTCGGGATGTGCTTGAAACGTCGCCAGGAAGCCCCCCGCGGATCACCATCGCAGGCAGCGCCGGCGTGTCCTCCTCCTTGTCCGTGCTGGTCGACACCTTTTCCGCCGCGACGCCTGGCGACGGCGCGCCGAGGTCGATGATCGAAGGAGGTGAATTGGCGGGATAAAAAGGGCCGCCGGGCATGCTTTCCCCGGCGGCGAGGACCGACGGGCTCGAGGCCTTGCCGGCCTCTTTTGCCTCGACGACCACCAGCATCGAGGGGCCGATGCTCCCTTTCATCGGCTCCGGCTCGACGAAGGAAGCTGCTGCCTCGCCGCCCGCCATCGTTGTCAGAACAAGAAATCCCCAGAGATATCGCATGCCGGTCCCCATCAAGACGTCTTGCGCCGACCATGTGACAGGCTGCGGTTTCCGCGCCCTTTCGCGGGCAACCGGGATTTTAACGATCGAACAAATTGATGGCGGCGGCCTTGCCCCTGACACGGCTGCGTTTATAGCAACCGTGGACAAGCGGGATGCATTGTGGCGCAAATCCTGAACATCGACCAGGCCATGGAAGCAGCGCTCGGGCTGCTTCGCGCCGGTGAGGTGGTCGCTGTGCCGACCGAAACCGTCTACGGGCTCGCTGGAGATGCGACGAACGGAAACGCCGTCGCAAAAATCTTCGAGGTCAAGGGGCGGCCGCGCTTCAACCCGTTGATCGCGCATGTGGCGGGCATCGCCATGGCCGAGCGGATCGGCGTCTTCGACCGCCTGTCACGAAAACTTGCGGAAGCGTTCTGGCCGGGGCCGCTGACGCTGGTCGTGCCGCTGGCGCCAGATTCCGGAATTCACGAGCTGGCCGTCGCCGGGCTCGACACGGTCGCTTTGCGCATGCCGCAGGGTTTCACGGCGGTACTCTCCGGGCGCCTCGGCCACCCGCTGGCGGCGCCGAGCGCGAACTCGTCGGGGCGTATCAGCGCGACGACCGCGCCGGCGGTTGCCGCCGATCTCGGCGACCGGATTCCGCTGATCGTCGACGGCGGCGCCACCCAGGTCGGCCTCGAATCGACCATCGTCAAGGTGGAAGGCGAGAGGCTGAGGCTGCTGCGGCCTGGCGGCATTGCCGCCGAACTCATCGAGGCCGCCATGGGGCTGCCGGTGCGCCGCGATGCCGGTGCCGACGTCGAGGCGCCGGGCATGCTCGTCTCGCATTACGCGCCGCGCGCCGAAGTGCGGCTGGACGCCATCGAGATCCTGCCGGGTGAAGCGTTGTTGGCGTTCGGGCCGTTCCGGGCGGCGCGCTTCGAAGACGCCGCGATCATGCTCAATCTCTCGCCCGCCGGCGATATCAGGGAAGCTGCGAGCAATCTCTTTTCCTATCTCCAGGCGCTCGATAAAGAGGGCGTCGAGCGGATAGCCGTCGAACCGATTCCCGCATCCGGGCTCGGCGAGGCGATCAACGATCGGCTGGCGCGCGCTGCCGCTCCCCGCGACACTTCCGGGACCGCGCGGTGATGGCCGGCAGCATCGACACCGCCCTGGTCGACCGCTTCGCTTCCATCGTTGGAGACCGGTATGCACTGCGCACCGAAGCCGAGATTTCGCCCTATGTTCACGAGATGCGCGGGCTTTTCACTGGCCGCTCCCCCCTGGTGCTGCGGCCCGGCAGCGTCGCGGAGGTGAGCCGTATCCTGAAACTCGCCAGTGCGTCCTCGACGGCGGTCGTTCCGCAGGGCGGCAATACGGGCCTGGTCGGAGGGCAGATGCCGCACCTGACCGGCGATGAGATCGTGCTCTCCCTCGCGC
Source organism: Rhizobiaceae bacterium (assembly GCA_020696915.1). Classification (GTDB taxonomy): domain Bacteria; phylum Pseudomonadota; class Alphaproteobacteria; order Rhizobiales; family Rhizobiaceae; genus JAJFMR01. The sequence goes on from JAJFMR010000022.1 coordinate 14,908, forward strand.
GGCTCGACCGCATCCGCGAGGTGGATACGCTCTCCAACACGATGACTGCCGAAGCCGGCGTGGTCCTCAAGCGCGTGCAGGATGCTGCGGAGGCCGAAGGCCGCCTGTTTCCGCTCAGCCTCGGCTCCGAGGGCTCCTGCCAGATCGGCGGCAACCTCTCGTCGAATGCCGGTGGCACTGGCGTGCTTGCCTATGGCAATGCGCGCGACCTGTGCCTCGGCGTGGAGGTCGTGCTGCCGACCGGTGAAGTCCTCGACGATCTGCGCAAGCTGAAGAAGGACAACACCGGGTACGATCTGAAGAACCTGTTCGTGGGCGCCGAAGGCACGCTCGGGGTCATTACCGCGGCGGTGCTGAAGCTGTTTCCGAAACCGAAGGGCCGTGAGGCCGGCTGGGTAGGGGTGCGCTCCCCCGACGCCGCGCTGGCATTGCTGTCGCTGGCTCTCGACCGGGCGGGGAGCGGCCTTACCGCCTTCGAGCTGATCGGCAGGACGGCGGTCGAATTCGCACTGTCCTTCGTCCCGGGATCGGTTTCGCCGTTGGCCACCGGATGGCCTTGGCATGTGCTGGTCGAGATCTCGTCGGGAAGGTCGCCGGAGGATGCCGCCGGCCTGCTCGAGACGATTCTCGCCGAAGGCATCGAGGCCGGATTTGCAGACGATGCGGTGATTGCGGCGAGTCTCGCCCAGGCTGGCGCCTTCTGGAGGCTGCGCGAGGCGATGTCGGAAGCCCAGAAGCCGCATGGCGCGTCGATCAAGCATGACATCTCGATCCCCGTTGCTTCCGTTCCGGAGTTCATCGCCCGGGCCGGAGCGGTGGTCCAGGAGGTGAGTCCCGGAGCGCGGGTCGTCTGCTTCGGCCACATGGGCGACGGCAATCTGCACTACAATGTCAGTCAGCCGATGGGCGCCGATCCGGCTTCGTTCCTTGCGCTCTATC
>JAJFMR010000300.1 GCA_020696915.1 Rhizobiaceae bacterium
CTCGGCCAGCTCCAGTTGGAGGATGCCGCTGTAGTCGGCCCGCTGGGGATCGAAGCCCAGAAAGCCCCCGCCCACGACCCCCGGCGCCGCGATCGCCAGTCCGAGGCCCGTCGGGGGCTTGAAGCCCAACGCCAGGTCCGCGACTCCGAGGTTGCCGCCGCCGGGAGGAAGCCGTAACGTCGCCGCAAATCCTACTTGCTCGACGGTGGCCGTGGCGGGACCAAGTTTGATGGTTGCGTCGGTGGCCGCCACCGATATCGATGCCGCGACGGTCGTTCCCGGTTGACGACAGAATCGAAAGCCGAAGCGCCTCGATTGAGATCGTGTTGAGAATGTCGAAGCGCATCGGCAGGGTCGTCTCGAGTCCCGCTCCGCCTTGGATGGAGATACCGCGACTCATCGACCATTCTCCCGCCAGGTCGAAGGGGAGGGCGAAGCCGTTTTTGGGAAAGATGCCGGCCAGGAACCCATCGGCCTGCGAAAAGTCGAGCACGATCGAGCCGCGCTCCACCGCGAACGCAATCGCCGGATCCACAGGCGTTCGAGTCGGCGCGGTCGAGTTGACATGCAGGTCCACCCGTACGGACGCACGGAACCCCTGCATATCCACACGAGAGCCTTCCGCCGTGCCGATCACCACAAACGGCGCGGCTTCGTTCGAGCGGGCAAACTCCGCCGCCAGTCGGACCTCGACAGCCGTCGCGGCGGGAAGATGGAAATCCAGATCGAAGGTCGGCCGAATAGTAGCGGTCAGATCGCTGCTGACGCGGACAAGTGTGTCGAAGGTCACCTTCCAGTCGTCTTCGGTGATGGACTCGGTGCGCTCGATCGATGTCGGCGCGCGCAACGTCACATCCAGGCCGGCAGGAGAGACCGCCGGGTTGACCTCCGCGTTGAATCCGAATGCCTCCAACAGCGCGGGTTCTCCGGAGGGGTGCAGAATCTCGGCGGGAATGCCGAATTTCTCCTGCAGCAATCGTTGCAACATGGTGAACAGCGCCAGGCCATCGAATGATGGATCTCCCCATCGATAGACATCGCGAAGCAGCCCCGTAGGATCGGTGAACAATCGCAGCACTCGATCCGGATGCACGGTCTTTCGGACATACGGACCTTGAAGCGACTCGTCCGGAAGACCGGGATCGTCGACCACTTCGATGGCGCCGGTGGCGATCAGCAACAGGGCAATCTGAGGGAATCGCGCTTCGAGATAATCGGCCAGCAGGCGGTGCAGCAGCCGTTCCGCGAACAGGCCGGCAAATCCCGCGAGTTCGGCGCGCTGTTGAGAGGGGAGGATCGCATTATTGCTGAGGGCGTGAAGGGCCTGCGAGATCCGGTCGATGCCCTGGAGCGTGGCGCGCAATTGTTGCAATAAGGCCGCGGCGGTGGCGGCGATTGCTGCGCGATCGTCCTGCGCCACGGCCTGGGCGAGGTCGTTGAACAACGGTTCGAGCTCGGCGGCGGCTGTAGCGCCGGCGGTCAACGCGTCATCCAGCTCGGTCGATTCCAGCTCTAACTCGAATGAGCGCAGCCCCAACCAGGGAAGCACCTCGTCCAGCCTGCCCGTCTCGGCCCGCTGTACCAGAGGTTCGAACAGGCGCGCGAGTTCACCGGCCAATCGTTCGAGGGTACCGACAGCGCTCATGTGTGCTCCATGGTCCGTGGTTCGGTCGGGACAGTGAAGGCATTTGTGAGGAGCATGGCGACGAACGGCCGATAGCGCTCAAGACTCGCGCGAAGCCTGGGACTGCCTCGTCGCGCCAACAGGTCGAAACAGCGATCGAGGTACCGATACGCCGATTCTCCATCGATCGACAAGGGACCGTCCTCCGCCATCGTTCCATGGAGGAGCCGCCGGAGGAGGCGAGGTCCCGCAGCGCGATGCCACATGGTGGCGATGCGACGGTTGCTGTTGATCAGGCGACGGACTTCGCTGAAATGCCGACTGATGGCGGCGGCAACGTGTTCGCCTTCCGGATGGTCCTTGAGCCGCTCGCGGAGATTTCGAAGCCAAGAGGTGAACGACGCAGAGGTACCGGTGTAGTCCGAGGCCCTGTGCCCTCGCGCGGAGAATCCATCCATGCCAAACGGCGGACGCATGTTGGGCCCGCCGCCCGCGCCTCCGCCCCCTGCAGCTTCCGCTCTGACGGCGTCGATGGCGGCTTGAATGTTGAGTTTCCCGCCGCCCCACGTCGCGTCCCATCCGCCGGCCGGTCTCTCTCGGGCCGTTGCTTGAAGGTGGCGGACGATGTCAGTCCTGGTCAGTCGTGGATTTTCTTCCAAGAGCAGGGCAATGGCGCCGGCTACGTGCGGGGCCGCCATGCTGGTGCCGGTCAGGTCTTCATAGAGACAGCAGCAGGCATCGGGGCAGCAGTCGCAACAGCGTCCTCGCAAGTTGGCGGCATCGGCCTTGGCTGAGGTGATTTCCAATCCGGGCGCGGCGATGTCCGGCTTGCGGTTGGTCGCGGCGCCCTTTCCGACGGGGCCTCGGCTCGAGGAGGATACGATGCCCGTCGAGGGCCAACAATCGCAGCGACTCGTGCGCGACGCGTGGTTGGCGACCGTGATCACTTGAGCGGCGGTGCCGGGGATGCTCAACGTCGCGTCCAGGCTGGCCCGCACCTTGCCGTCATCCGGAATTTTCGGCGGCAGGAATGAGGGCATGTTCGTACCGCGTTCGATCCAACAATGGAAATCGACGGCTGCGGCATTCGGATTGGCGAGGGTGAGTTTCCATGGGCCGTCGAGGACGGTACGACGAGGGGGAGGGTCGAGGGTGATCCGGAAGTTGTTGTCCCGGTCGTGTGCACCATTGATGGTCCCATCGATCGTCACGCGAGTTTGTCGGTTGGCGGGAGCCGCCGGATTGGCGATAAAGGGCGGCGCAGCCGCATTGGCCGGAAGGTCGGTGCCATGGTTGACGACGCCGCTGGCCGCGCCTCCCGGAGCCGTGACGGTCATGTTGAGGGTGCCGGCCCGGTCGTACCAGAGGTCGAGCGGTGTGTCGAACCTGCGTCCCTGGGGCATCTCGAACTCGACCTCCAGATTCCCATTTCCCGGCACGCGGCCCTGCACGTGCCTGAGCCTGCCGCCTTCATTCCCGGCCGATTTCACGACGATCTGAGGATGGTGCAGGAAGTCGCCGGTTTCGACATGGGCGTCGATCGCCCGCTCCACGGCGCTGGTGCCGTCATGCGGTCCCAGGTTGTCGCCTTGGCTGATGTTGATGACTTTCGGTTTGTCGATGCTGCCGAGAAAGTTGAAGATGAAGTCGATCGCTTCGATCAGGCGCTGATTTTCTCCGATCTCGTCCGCGTTGTTGTAGTCGTATCGAACGACGAGAAGGTCGGCCTCCGGCGCCACGCCCACATAGGTCTGGCTGACGTGGCAGCAGGTGGCAGGTTTTCCGTTGCCTGCGGCGATGCCCGCCACATGCGTGCCGTGGCCTTCCCGGCGGTTCCTCGCATCGACATCCTTGGTGCGCACTCTGGCATTGCCCCTGAGGGCCTCTGTGAGTTGATCCTGGTCGTAGACGACGCCGACGCCGTTGGGTCCCCTCGTATCGCCTGCCCGGAAGGGCAACATTTGATCCCAAATCGCGAGGATTCGCGAGGCGCCGTCCTGGGTGACGAACGAGCCGTGCCGCCAGTCGATGCCGCTGTCGATGATGCCGACGACGACGCCTTTCCCTTTGCGTGAGTGGGGACCGGTATGTACGCCGGTTGCGCGGATTTCCGGGAGGCTGAAGTTCAGCTCTTGATGCATGCGCCGCGGCCCTTCGACGGTGGCGACGTGAGGGATCGCCGCAAGGTCGCCGAGCCGGTCCGGGGCGATGAGGCCGGTCGCAATGCTGTAGCCCTTGTGTGGATGCCGCACGAGCGAGCGCTGCACGAACCCGACGGCGGTGAGGTCGTCAAGGTTGCCGGTGAATTCAACGATGACTCCCACCTGTTCGCTCCGCGTGAGGGAGCGCCGCCTGGGCGAGTCACCGGCTGGGTGGCCGGAGGCCTGCGTGGCACGGAGTTTCGACCGGAGCCCAGGATCGAGTTTCTTGTTCATCGTGGCGCCCTCACCGGAAGTCTCCTATTGCCTCGCGCATCTTCATCTTTTGAACTGTTAGGCCACTAAGGCATCGGCACGAATACGACCGCGTCGGCGGATAGCGGCCTGGCCGGCGGCACCGAAGGGCGCGACGCGGGCCAGCACGGCCGCCGACAGCACATAGCCGGGCTTCGGCCGCTCCGGCGG
>JAJFMR010000301.1 GCA_020696915.1 Rhizobiaceae bacterium
CGCCTGCTCGTGTCCTGGCGGCAGGTCGACGTTCGGCCGACCGTGCCGCTGCAATGGCAACGCGTTGCCCAAGCAGAAGCCTTGCAGCGGGCCGCTGCGTCGGCCGTCCGGAACCACGCCGGGCCGGTCGAGGCGCCCGCGCCGGCTGGTCAGCCGACAGACAGGTTCACTGCCTTCGGGCCCTTGCCACGCTTGTCCGGCTCGGTGTCGAAACTGACTTTCTGCCCATCTTCGAGACCCGGGAGGCCGGAAGCCTGCACGGCGGAAATATGGACGAAGACATCCTTCGCCCCGTCATCCGGCGTGATGAAGCCGAACCCTTTGGCGTGGTTGAAGAACTTGACAGTGCCGGTCTGCGGCATGGGAAACTCCTCCATCCCATATCATTGGCATGCCAGGGCGAGCCTTCGCCCGCGCTGTTTCGACCCTCCACCGGGAGAGACGGATCAGCATGACCGCGCCGGGACTTGCCGTCCCGTCCTTGCCGCGGTCCCCCGGCCCCCTTGGCGTTCCGGGAGGGAGCCCATTCCAGTCTCCGGGCCGGCAAACGCCCGAAGCCGAAATTTTTCGTTCATTTTGGAACAGCGGGCAAGTGGAAACTTGGCGGCCAAGCGCCGCCGGCGCTGCCCGGCCGACCCTTCGGGGTCGACAATGCCCGGGATTTGCAGTGGTCCCCCGCCCGCCAAGAAAACGGGAGGCACGGCGGTTGCCCGCCGTGCCTCCCGATCTTCGCCGCCGTCGGGCAGCAACGGGAACTCAGCCCGCGCGCAGGTTGACCGCTTTCGGTCCCTTGCCCATGCGATCCGGCTCGACGTCGAAAGTGACCTTCTGGCCGTCGACGAGCGTCCGCAGGCCCGAAGCCTCGATGGCTGAGATATGGACGAACACGTCCTTCGCACCGCCGTCCGGCGTGATGAAGCCGAAACCTTTGGTTGCGTTGAAAAATTTTACGGTACCAGTCTGGGCCATGGGAGAGCTCCTTCACCCGTTGCTATGGCTGGACCTCGTTCGCCGTTTTTGCCGACTGGCGAGGCCCGGTTCTTTCTTGGCGGTCATGCATTCGCGCATGAATCGACCCCCCGCCAAAGCGGGGCCGTCAGATATTCACAGTATCGGGGAAAGGGTCGTCAAAACGTTCCAGTCTCCGGGTCAGTAAATGCCCGAACGCCCCGTTTTATCGCACGGAAACAGCAGACTGGCAAGATATCGCCGCCATCGATTACGCAGCGGCATCCGCCAGGGCGATTCCATTGCCCGCCGGGGTCGAGCCGGAACACGGCGTCGGCCCGGGCATTCCCGGTCCCGCGTGTGCGCACGGCCAGGCGCCAGGATGCAGCCGCGCAGGAGAAAAAAGCCGCCGGAGCAAGTCGGCTGCCGGCATTGTCTCGAGCAGCAATTTCGCGACAATGCTGCGTGGGGGTGAACGAACACCGGAGAGTTCGATGGTGTCATCCGGAATGCAGCCTTTCCTATGGGCGGGCATAGCCGCAGCCGCCTGCCTCGCGATGCTTTCGGCCTGCACGGTGGTGGTCGAGGAGGAATTGCGCCCCGCGCCGCAATTCTGCACGCGTGAGTACGATCCGGTTTGCGCGCGAGCCGGTCCCGACTTCCGAACCTTTGCCAATGGCTGCCTTGCCGAGCGGGCCGGCTTGCGGATCGTTGCCAGAGGAGAATGCCGGCGCGACGAGGAGCCGCGAATTTGCACGCGCGAATACCGCCCGGTGTGCGCGACCGAACGCGGCATGTTCCGAACCTTCGGCAATGCCTGCGAGGCCGGGGCCGCCGGCTGGCGGATCGTCGACAACGCTCCCTGCTGAGTTGGGGACCGCGTCTCCAGCAGGGTCGACGACGAAAACGGCCGCCCCGCTCAAGGCATGAAGCGGCGGGGACGCCCTGAAGCAGTTGGCCGTGTCCGGGTTGCCCGGCATGTCCCACAGCGTAAGATCAGGAGAAGCGGTCCGGCGCCGCAGTTCGCCATGGTGGACGTGGGCGACGGCTTCCCAACGGGCCCGAAGAACCAATCTTCGCGCCTGGGGTAAAACCGTCGAATGACGCCGCTGGCAAACCCGGCTCGAGGCGATCGAAGCGCGTCTTGCGTTAAATGAACGTTCGATTTATTCTTTTGGTGGAGGCGTTGCATGGCGCGGACGGCGGGATCGGAGGGCGGCAAGACCGAGGCGGCCATTCGCGAGGCGGCGGTCGCGCTGATCGCCCGTTTCGGCTACGAGGCGATGTCGATGCGCCGGCTGGCCGCCGAGGTCGGCGTGCAGGCCGCGGCCCTCTATCGCTACTTCCCGACCAAGGAGGACCTGCTGTTTGAGCTGATGCGGGAGCACATGCAGTTGCTGATGGCCTCGTGGCTGGCGGCGCGGCCAGTGTCCGCCGATCCTCCCGAACGGCTCGCCGCCTTCGTCGGCCACCACATCCGCTTCCATGTCGCCAGGCGCCACGCCACCCATGTATCCAACATGGAGCTGCGCAGCCTGTCGCGCGACAGGCTCACGCAGGTGCTCCGCCTGCGCACCGGCTACGAAAAAGAGCTGCGGGCAATCCTGCGCCAGGGCGCTGAAAACGGCGATTTCCTCGTCGAGGATGCCGGACTTGCCGCCATGGCCATCATCCAGATGATCACCGGCGTCATCGTCTGGTTCCGCCCGGACGAGCGGCTCTCGGTAGGGGAGGTCGAGGACACGTACCTCGCAATGACGCTGCGCCTGGTCGGCGCGGCTCCGTCAAGGGAGCAGCCTCATGTACGATCATTCGATGAAGTTCGGACTCGGTGAGGAGATCGACGCGCTGCGCGAGATGACCATGCGCTTCGCGCAGGAGAAGATCGCGCCGCTTGCCGCCGATATCGACATGCAGAACGAGTTCCCGGCCTGGTTGTGGTCCGAGCTCGGCGGGCTTGGCCTGCTCGGCATCACCGTCGAGCCCGAACACGGCGGATCCGGCATGGGCTATCTCGCCCATGTCGTGGCGATCGAGGAGATCAGCCGCGCCTCCGCTTCCGTCGGCCTGTCCTACGGCGCCCATTCCAATCTCTGCATCAACCAGATCAAACGCTGGGGGACGGACTCGCAGAAGCAGAAATATTTGCCGGCGCTCTGCTCCGGGGAGGCGGTCGGAGCCCTCGCCATGTCGGAATCCGATGCCGGTTCCGACGTGGTGTCGATGCGGCTCAGGGCGGAGAAGCGCAACGACCGCTTCCTCCTCAACGGCACCAAGATGTGGATCACCAACGGGCCCGACGCCGACACGCTGGTCGTCTATGCCAAGACCCAGCCGGAGCGCCATTCGCAAGGCATCACGGCCTTCATCGTCGAGCGGACGATGAAGGGATTCGGCGCCGCCCGAAAACTCGACAAGCTCGGCATGCGCGGCTCCAATACCGGAGAACTGGTTTTCGAGAACGTCGAGGTGCCGTTCGAGAACGTCCTGCATGTGGAGGACAAGGGCGTCGAGGTGCTGATGTCGGGGCTCGACTACGAGCGCGTGGTGCTGTCCGGCGGCCCGCTCGGCATCCTGGCGGCCTGTCTCGACGTGGTGGTTCCCTATTGCAGCGAGCGCCGGCAGTTCGATCGGAAGATCGGCGAGTTCCAGCTGGTGCAGGCCAAGCTCGCCGACATGTATGTCACTCTCAATGCCGCCCGCGCCTATGTCTATGCCGTGGCATCTTCGTGCGACCGCGGCGAGACGACCCGCAAGGATGCGGCCGGCTGCTTGCTCTTTGCGGCCGAGAGGGCGACGCAGGCCGCGCTTGATTCCATCCAGCTGCTCGGCGGCAACGGCTATATCAACGACTATCCGACCGGGCGGCTGCTGCGCGACGCCAAGCTCTACGAGATCGGCGCCGGCACGTCGGAAATCCGCCGCTGGCTGATCGGACGCGAGATCATGGCGGAGGCATGAGAAGCGCTTTCGCCAATTTGCCCGCAGCGGGAAAGAGGAGCCTGCCATGCCGGTAATCCAGTCCCGGATCGCGGTCGCCTCCGATGCGTTTCGCGCCAATGCCGAACGGATGCGCGGGCTTGTCGTCGACATCGAAGGCAAGGCCAGATCCGTCGAGTCCGGCGGCCCCCGCGAGGCGTGCGAACGCCATGTCGCGCGCGGCAAGCTGCTGCCGCGACAGCGGCTCGCACACCTGCTCGACCTCGGCTCTCCCTTTCTCGAGATCGGCCAGTTCGCGGCCTGGGGCCTCTATGGCGGCGATGTCCCTGCCGCCGGCATGATAGCCGGCATC
>JAJFMR010000302.1 GCA_020696915.1 Rhizobiaceae bacterium
GGGTGATCGTCTCGGCCCCTGCAGAAGGCGCGGATCTGACGGTCTGCTACGGCATCAATCACGACAAGCTGTCGAGCGAGCACGTCATCATCTCGAACGCCTCCTGCACGACCAACTGCCTGGCGCCGCTCGCCAAGGTTCTGCACGAGGCGGTCGGCATCGAACGGGGCATGATGTCGACCATCCACTCCTACACGGGCGACCAGCCGACGCTGGACACCATGCACAAGGACCTCTACCGCGCCCGCGCCGCCGCGCTTTCACAGATCCCGACCTCGACCGGCGCCGCCCGGGCGATCGGCCTCGTGCTCCCCGAATTGAAGGGCAGGCTCGACGGCGTCTCGATCCGGGTTCCGACGCCCAACGTTTCGGTCGTCGACCTGAAGTTCATCGCCAGCCGCGCCACGACGGTGGACGAACTCAACAATGCGTTCGTCGCCGCCTCGGAGGGCAAGCTGAAGAACATCCTGGCCGTTACCCGCCATCCGAACGTCTCGATCGATTTCAATCACGATCCGCATTCCTCCACCGTGGCCCTCGACCAGACCAAGGTGATGGATGGCAATTTCGCATCGGTGCTAGCCTGGTACGACAACGAATGGGGGTTTTCCAATCGCATGGCCGACACCGCCGTCCACTTCGCCAAGACCATCGCCTGACCGCGGCCGGCAGGAAAACTTTTCGACGCCCGGGCCTTGCCCGGGCGTTTCGTTTGCCGTCATCTAGGCCGACCCGCACCGATCCCGGTTCATGCCGCCTTGTCTTCGCCGTGCTCGGCCGCGAGACAGGAACCGGAAGGATTGCGCGGACCAGGAACATTGATGAATCAGACGATTTACCTCGTAACGCTGGTCGGCACCGCGCTGGTGCTTGCGGCGGCGTTTTCGAGCCTCATCGCGTTCCGTTTCGGCACCCCGCTGCTGCTCCTCTTCCTCGGTCTGGGACTGCTGGCGGGCACCGATGGACTTGGCATCGATTTCGACAATGCCCAGCTCGCCTATTTCGTCGGCGCGCTGGCGCTGGCCGTCATCCTGTTCGATTCGGGCTTCGGCACGCCGATCGCCGCGCTTCGGCAGGCGGCCGCGCCGGCTCTGTCGCTCGCCACTTTCGGCGTTGCGCTGACCACCGTGCTGTTCGGCGTCGCCACCTTCTATCTCACCGATTTCACCTGGCTGGAATCGTTGCTGCTCGGCGCCGCCGTCTCCTCGACCGATGCGGCGGCCGTCTTCTTTCTGCTGCGCGTCGGCAACATCCAGCTGCGCGACCGCGTCCGCTCGACGCTTGAAATCGAGTCCGGCACCAACGACCCCATCGCCATCTTCCTGACGATAACGCTGGTGGAGATCGTCGCGGCGGGCGCCGATCCCGAGGCCGAAGTGCTGCTGGTCGACCTGGTCGCCGGTTTTTTCGTGCATATGGGGATAGGCGCCGTCATCGGCCTGCTGGGCGGAATGGCCATCGTGCGCCTGGTCGAGCGGCTCAATCTCGACCATGCCCTGGTGCCGACCTTCGTGCTCACGCTGTCGCTGCTGGTCTTCGCGGCGGCCGGCGCCCTCCATGGTTCGGGCTTTCTCGCCGTCTACCTCGCCGGGCTGGTGGCCGGGAATTCCAACCTGCGCGGCGCCGGCAGCCAGAAGCGCTTCCAGGACGGCGTCTCGTGGCTGGCGCAGATCATCATGTTCCTGGTGCTCGGCCTGTTCGCCACGCCCTCCGAATTCGCGGTGATACTGCCGGTGTCCGTGGCGCTCGGACTGTTCCTGATATTCGTCGCGCGGCCGGTGTCGGTCTGGCTGTGCCTCGCGCCGTTTCGCTTCTCGCGCGCCGAAACGGCCTTCGTGTCATGGGTCGGGCTGCGCGGCGCCGTGTCGATCCTGCTGGCGATCACGCCGCTGCTCGGCGGGCTCGAGAACGGCCGCACCATCTTCAACGCCGCCTTCGTCATCGTCCTGGTGTCGCTGATCGTGCAGGGCTGGACGGTCGGCCCGCTGGCGCGGCGGCTCGGGCTCATCGTTCCCCACCGCATCGGCCCGCTCGAGAAATTCGAGCTCGAACTGCCCGGTTCGGCGCATCATGAACTGCTCGCCTATACGGTCGTGGCAGGCAGCCCGGTGGCGTCCGGCGAGCGCATTCCGCGCTGGGCGCGTCCCTCGCTGGTGGTGCGCGACGGCCGTTCGATGAAATACCAGGATGCGGGCCGGCTGGCAGCCGGCGACCATGTCTACATCTTCGTCTCCGACAAATATCCGAAACTTCTCGACAGGCTGTTCGCCAGCCGCGGCCCGGTCAGCCACGACGATGCGGATTTCTTCGGCGCCTTCGCACTCGATCCGGCCCGTCCGGCCACCGAGCTGGAGGCGAATTACGGTCCGGGCCTGAGCGATGCGGAGAAGAAGCTTACCATCGGCCAGATGATGCAGCAGCGGCTCGGCGGACGCGCCGAATATGCCGACCGGCTGACGCTCGGCGAGATCGAGCTCATCGTGCGTGACGTCGACGAGAACGGGAAGATCCTGTCGGTCGGGCTTTCCTTCGAGCCATCACCGCCGAAGGTTAGGGTCCCGGCCTTTCTCAGCCCCGGTGAAATGGCCGACAGCATCCGCGCGATGTTTTTCGGCCAACGGGAGAGGCCGGTTCGCGGGGCGGCGACAAAGGTCCCCGCCGACAACGGCTGAACGGATCACGACGCGGCGCGGCGCGCATCCAAGAGAAAAACCGGTGGCAGGATGTGTCACAGCCAGCGACGCGCTGAAACCGCGGCGCAGGAACGTTGCAGTGCAAGGTTCAGCGACACGCCATGTCAGGATGAAAATAATGAAACGACCGTGAGCCTTGCGGCACCTGTCCGGCGCTCTTACCTGCCCTCGGCTTTACCTTGGGAGAGGCATCATGGGAAGAAGCGAAAGCCGGACGCTGTCACTTCGTGCGGCCGCCTTGGCGCCGCCGCTCCTGGCGGCGTGGATCGCCGCGGCCCTGGTCGGCGCTGCTTCCGAAGCAGGGGCGCAGCAGGAGGCGCCTGTCGTCACCGTCGCCAGGCCGGTGGTGCGCGACATCGTCGAGGATGACGAGTTCGTCGGCCGCTTCGAGGCCGTCGACGAGGTGTCGGTCCGCTCCCGCGTCTCCGGTTACCTGGCCAAGGTCCACTTCCGCGACGGCGGGATGGTCGCGAAAGGCGACCTGCTGTTCACCATCGACCGGCGGCCCTACCAGGCGGCCCATGACGCCGCGAGCTCCCAGGTGGACGTGGCGACGAGCCTGCTCGACTTCTCCAGCACGCAACTCGAGCGGGCGCAGCAACTGGCAGAATCAGGCAGCCTGTCCGCTGCCACGCTGGACGAGCGCCGGCGTGAATTCCTCTCGGCACAGGCCCAGCACCAGGGCGCCGAGGCGGCACTTCGCAATGCCGCTCTCGAGCTGGAGTTCACCGAAATCAGGGCTCCGCTGGCCGGGCGCATCGGTCGCCGGCTGGTGTCCCCCGGCAATCTCGTGCAGTCCGACTCGACGCTGCTGACGACAATCGTCGCCCAGCATCCGATCGACTTCTACTTCGACATCGATGAGCGCGCCTATTTCGCCTATGCGCGCGACGCGCGCGTGCGCGGCGCCTCCCTGCAGGAGGGCGGCGGCGGGCTCGACATCGAGGTCAGCGTTGCCGACGGGCAGTCCCAGGCATTCGGAGGGAAGCTCGATTTCGCCGAGAACCGGCTCGACCGGGAAACCGGCACGATGCGGGTCCGCGCCCGCCTGGCGAACCCGGACGGCGTGCTGCAGCCGGGCATGTTCGGCCGGATCAGCGTTCCCGGCTCGCTGCCGCATCCGGGCATTCTGCTGCCGGACGAAGCCATCGCCGCGGACCAGAACCGTCGCATCGTGTTCGTGGTCGACGAGAGCGGCCTAGTCTCGGCCAAGGCGGTCAGGACGGGACCGCGCATCGACGGCTACCGTGTGATCCGCGAGGGCATGACCGGAGACGAGACGGTCGTGGTCAACGGGATGATGCGGGTGCGGCCGGGCATCACCGTCAGGCCGAAGCTGATCACCCTGCCTCCGGTGGCCGACAGCGGAGGGCAGACGCAATGAGGTTCGCGCACTTCTTCGTGGACCGCCCGGTCTTCGCAGCGGTTCTCTCCATCGTGCTCCTGATTGCCGGCGGCATCGCCTACACCCAGCTTCCGGTGGCGCAGTATCCTGAAATTGCGCCGCCGACCATCGTGGTG
>JAJFMR010000303.1 GCA_020696915.1 Rhizobiaceae bacterium
TCACCCCTTGATGGTCAATGAAGATCGGATCGTTCGCCGTTCGGGCAATTTTGTACACGGTTTGTTCCATATTGGCAAGGGCGCTACATTGCTGATTTTCCTTCATTGTCTGAATTCGGTTCGGTTCTGTTCCGGTTGGAGCGAACGGGTCTCGGGGGCGGCCGCGCCGCCTGACCGCCGGAAGGCGACAGGCCGCTCCCGGCGATTCGGCCTCGGCTGCTCGGGTCACGGACCTTGCCGCATCCCGGCCGTATGGCGCGGATGACTGCGCAGCCCCGCATCCTGGCGGTCGGCGGAGCCCATATCGACCGCCGCGGCCAGATGTCGGGCGCATTTGTTCCGGGCGCGTCCAATCCGGGGACCATGCGCGAAGATGTCGGCGGCGGTGCCTTCAATGCCCTTCGCAGCGCGGTGCGGCGCGGTGCGACGGGCGCCCTGTTTTCGGTGCGGGGCGGCGACGCAGCCGGCGATGCGGTGGCGCAAGCCCTCGCCCTGTCGGGCATAGCGGATCTTTCGGCGGTATTTCTCGACCGCGCCACCGCGAGCTACACGGCGCTGCTCGACCGCGAGGGTGAGGTCATCGCAGCGCTCGCCGACATGGGTCTCTACGAACTCGCTTTCCCGAAGCAGATCACGCGGTCGAAGCTCCGCGAAGCCGTCGCCGGCGCCGACGCCGTGCTTTGCGACGCCAATCTCCCGGCCGCGGCACTGGCTCGGCTCACCCAGCTCGCAACAGGCAGACCGCTGTTTGCGGTCGCCATCTCGCCGGCCAAGGCGATCCGGCTGGCGGGACTCCTTGCCGGCATATCCTGCCTGTTCATGAACCGTCGCGAGGCGGTGGCGCTGAGCGGAGCGGCAGCCGAGGAGGACGTCTGCGCAACGGTCCGGCGACTGCGGGAAAGCGGTTTGGCGCGCGGGGTGATCACCGCGGGCGCCGCACCGGTCGTCGCCTTCGATGATTGCGGCATCGTCTCGCTGGCGCCGCCCGCGCCGCGCCGGCTCGCCGACGTGACCGGCGCCGGCGATGCTCTTGCAGGGGCCGCGGCCGCAGCACTGATGTCCGGCTTGCCGCTCGGCGCGGCGATCCGCGAGGGTGTCGCTGCCGCGACGCTTGCCATCGAATGCCGGTCGAGCGTTCCGGACTTCTCGCCGGCGGACTTTGCGGAAGCCCTCGCCCTGGTACCGGAACCCGAAGAGATCCACGCAGGAGACCAAGGATGATCCCGGACGCGGCGCGGCACTTCGTCGATATCGATCCTCCCGTGGCGGCCGCTCTGGCCGCCGGACGACCGGTCGTCGCCCTGGAGAGCACGATCATCACGCACGGCATGCCCTTCCCGCAGAACAGCGCCATGGCCGGCAGCGTCGAGAGGATCGTCGCGGCGGAGGGCGCGACCCCGGCAACGATTGCCGTGCTCGACGGACGGCTGCGGATCGGCTTGCCCGAAGAGGCGCGGGACAAGCTTGCGCGCGAGAGCGCCGCCATGAAGCTTTCGCGCGCCGACCTCGCCTTCGCGCTGTCGGAGCGCCGCACCGGCGGCACCACGGTCGCGGCAACCATGATTGCGTGCGAGCTGGCAGGGATCCGGGTCTTCGCCACGGGAGGAATCGGCGGCGTGCATAGCGGAGCCGAGCAGAGCTTCGACATCTCCGCCGACCTGGACGAACTGGCCCGGACGCCGGTGATCGTCGTTTCGGCGGGCCCCAAAGCCATTCTTGACGTCGAAAAGACGCTGGAACTGCTGGAAACGAGGGGCGTTCCGGTCGTGGTTTTCGGCGCGGACGTGATGCCGGCCTTCTGGTCGCGGCAATCGCCCCATCCGGCACCGCTGCGGCTGGACGATGCCGCGGCGATCGGCCGGTTTTTCCATGTTCGCCAGGCGCTTGGAGTTTCCGGCGGAATGCTCGTGGCAAACCCGGTCGGCAGGGAAGACGAAATTCCGGCGGAAACGATGGCGGCCTACATCGAGTCGGCACGGCACGCAGCCGCCGAGCAGCGCGTGACGGGGAAGGCGGTCACGCCGTTCCTCCTCGCAAGGATTCTCGAGCTCACCGCCGGCGCCAGCCTTCGGACCAATATCGCGCTGGTCGAGAACAATGCGCGGCTTGCGGCGCGCATTGCGGCCGCGCTCTGACCTATTTGCCGGCCCGCAGCGCGGCCTCATACGCTCTTTGCGCCCAGACCTTCATCTCGTCGGGATCGTCCATGGCGTCGTCCGGCACGGTCCAATAAGGCATCGTCACGAGCTTTCCATACCGTTTGCCGGTGTAGGTCCACTGCTGCGAGCCGGCAGCCAGGAAGTCCGGCGCGCTGGACGCATCGGCCTTGAGCATCAGCTCGCCGCCGACTTCGATCGCAATGATCAAGCCTTCGTGGTAGATCCCCTTGCCCCCGAACATTCTGCGGATGCTGACGCGACCCAGTCCGGCGAAGAGCTCGGATATGCCTTCATTGTCCATCATCCCAGGATGGCAGCCGTTGCTTCGGCTGTCATCCCGTTATGCCGCAGTCCTCGGGGAGCTCTCGATTTCTTTCCGGGAAATCTGCACAGTCGTCCCGATGCCAACCTGCTGGAGTTTCGACATGCCGATGCTGATCGAGGGATCTTGCCGTTGCGCCGCGGTGCGCTTCGAGGTGGCAAGCCACACGCCGGTTCCCTATCAGCTTTGCTACTGCTCGATCTGCCGCAAGCAGCAGGGCGGCGGCGGCTTTGCGATCAACCTGGGCGCAATTTCGAGCACGCTCAAGGTCTTCGGGAAGCGCGATCTCGGACTGTACCGCGCCAGCATCGAGGACGATGAACATCCGGCCCGCGAGATCTCTTCGGGTGAACGCCGGTTCTGCCGCAAATGCGGGTCGGCCCTGTGGCTCCATGACCCGCGCTGGCCGGAACTGGTGCATCCTTTCGCCTCCGCAGTCGACACCGAGCTGCCGGCCGCTTCCGAACGCGTCCACCTCATGCTGAAGTACAAGGCCTCCTGGGTGGAACCCGACATCCGGCAGGGCGACCGGACCTTCAGTCTCTACCCCGAGGAGTCCATTGCCGAATGGCACAGGCAGCGTGGCCTGTGGATCGAGTGAGGACAGCGCAGGTTGGGATCAGACGGCGGCGGCGCGGGCTTCGGCCAGGAGCTTGAGATCGGCAGGCTTCAACTCCACCGACTCGCCGCAGCCGCAAGCCGAGCTCTGGTTGGGGTTGCGGAAGGTGAATCCCGTGCGCAGCGTCGTCTGCTCGAAATCCATTTCGGTTCCGAACAGGAAGAGCGCCGCCTCCGGCGCCACGTAGACATGCGCACCGTCGCGCTCGACATGATCATCCTTGGGATTGGGCTCAGTGACCAGATCGACCGTATACTCCATCCCGGCGCAGCCGCCCTTGCGGATGCCGAGCCGGATGCCGCGGGCGCCGGCTCTCGTCGCCATGATCTCGCGCACCCGCGCGGCTGCGCCCTCGGTCATGCTGATGACGGCAAAGCTTCTCATTTCCGTCTCCGTTTCGCGGCAGGCTCGAAAGCCCGGGCGATTCCGCCTTAAGATGGTGAAGAAGCGCGCCCGCTGCAACCCGTGCCGCAGTCCGCGCCCGCCGGCGGCCGTCTCAGTACCAGCCCACGGCGACCTGCGCCTCTTCCGACATGCGGTCCGGCGTCCACGGCGGATCGAAGACCATGTTGACCTCGACCCCCGAAACCCCCTCCACTGCGCCGACCGCATTCTGTACCCAGCCGGGCATTTCGCCGGCCACCGGGCACCCCGGCGCGGTCAGCGTCATGTCGATCTTCACCATCCGGTCGTCCTCGATGTCGATGCGGTAGATCAGGCCGAGCTCGTAGATGTCGGCCGGAATCTCCGGATCGTAGACCGTCTTCAGTGCAGCGACGATGTCGTCGGTCAGCCGTGCCAGCTCATCAGGCGCAATGGCCGACGACGAGCCTGCCTCGGTGCCCGAGGCTTCGCCGGGAAGGTTGGGGTCTGCTGCGGTGGCGGCATGTTCCATTCGCGTCATCCAAAGAATTTGCGCGCTTTCTCGAGCGCTTCGGCGAGAACGTCTATCTCCCGCCTGGTGTTGTACATCCCGAACGAGGCCCGACAGGTCGACGTCACGCCGAAGCGCTTCAGAAGCGGCTGCGCGCAATGCGTGCCGGCGCGGACCGCCACGCCCTGGCGGTCGATCACCATGGAGACGTCGTGGGCATGGATGCCCTATGGATGCCCTGCATCTCAAAGGCGACGATCGCACCCTTACCGGGAGCTTCGCCGAAAATTCGCAGCGAATTGACCCGGCCGAGCCGCTGGTGCGCATAGCTGCAGAGATCAGCCTCGTGCGCCGCTATCGCCCGGCGCCCGACTCGCTGCATGTATTCGACGGCAGCCCCAAGTCCGATGGCCTGGACGATCGGCGGAGTTCCGGCCTCGAAGCGATGCGGCGGATCGGCGTAGGTGACCTCCTCCTCGGTGACTTCGAGGATCATCTCGCCACCGCCCTGGAACGGGGCCATGCGCTCCAGCATCTCCCGCCGCCCATAGAGAACGCCAATGCCGCTCGGCCCGTAGACCTTGTGTCCGGTGAACACGTAGAAGTCGCAGCCGAGATCCTGGACGTCGACAGGCATGTGGACCGCGGCCTGGCTGCCGTCGACGAGGACGGGAACTCCACGGGAATGGGCGGCTGCCACGATCTCCCTGATCGGCGTGACGGTGCCGAGAACGTTTGACATGTGGGTGATGGCGACAAGGCGCGTGCGCTCGGTAATGCGGCTGGCGACATCGTCGGCCGTCAGGACTCCGGCCTCGTCCACCGGTGCCCAGACCAGCCTGGCGCCCTGCCTTTCGCGCAGGAAGTGCCACGGCACGATGTTCGAGTGGTGCTCCATGATCGACAGGACGATCTCGTCGCCATCGCCGATGAAGGGCATGCCGTAACCATAAGCCACCGTATTGATCGCCTCGGTCGCCGATTTGGTGAAGACGATCTCGTCGGCGCTCCCGGCGTTGAGAAAAGCGCGAACGCTTTCCCGCGCCTTCTCGTAGGCCTCGGTCGCGGCGTTCGAAAGGAAGTGCAGCCCGCGATGCACATTGGCGTATTCACGCGTGTAGGTGTGGTTGATCGCGTCGAGAACGGCCTGCGGCTTCTGCGCCGAGGCGCCGTTGTCGAGGTAGACGAGCGGCTTGCCGTAGACCTCACGCGCCAGGGCAGGAAAGTCGCGGCGCACAGCCTCGACATCGTAGCCGACGGCGATGTTTTCGGGAGCGTTCATTCCTCACCCATGGCTGGCGAACCATTTGTCGAGCATTGCCTCCAGCGCCTCGACAACCGGCTCGTCGTCCAGTTCCTCGATGACCTCCGCGACGAAGGCCTTCACCAGCAGCCCTCGCGCGGTCCTTTCGTCGATGCCTCGCGCCATCAGGTAGAACAGATGATTGCGGTCGATGGTCGATCTCGGTCACCGTCGCACCGTGACCGCACTGCACGTCGTCGGCGAATATCTCGAGCTCGGGTTTGGTCGAGAACTCGGCATCGTCGGAGAGGAGCAGCGTGTTGCAGGCCATCTTGGCGTCCGTCTTCTGCGCCTGCTGGTGCACGTTGATGCGGCCCTGGAAAACGCCGCGCGCGCGGCCGGTCACGATGTTGCGCACCACCTCGGTCGAAACGGTGCCCGCGGCGGCATGGTCGATCACCATGGTCACGTCCGTGTGCGTGTCCCCGGCCAGCAGGTTGATGCCGCGCAGGCGGAACTCCCCGCCTTCGCCCTTGGTGGTCACCCGCACCTCCTGACGGACCAGCCTGCCGCCCGCATTCATCACGAAGAGAAGCAGCCTGGCGTCCTTGCCCATCCAGGCGTTGAACTGACCGAGATGGGTGGCCTCATCCGGATTGTCCTGGACGATCAGCCAGCGGAGCTCGGCACCGTCGCCCACGACGACGTTGCTGACCGACGTGACGAAGCCGGCGCCCGAACCGCTCTGGCGCTCCACGACGGTCGCGCTGGCGCCATCTCCGACCCGCACCGGATGCCGTATATGCGACTGTGCGCCGGCGTGGAGATTCTGCAGTTCGATCGGCGCCGCGGGGGCGGCGCCCGCCGCGATGTCGACGAAATAGCCGTCCGCCACGAAAGCGGCGTTGAGGGCGCCGATGGCGTCGTCGGCACCCTGCGCCTCCAGCGCGCGCGAGAAGCTGCCGTCGGAGAGCTTGTCAGCGAGACGTTCCACGCCGACGCCGTCGGGCAGCGCCGGCGGCGGCGATGAGACGCCGTTCAGAACCGGCAGCACGAGCGAGCCTGCGAGGACCGGCGGCATGGCCGCTATGCTGGCGGTCCGGTCATGCGACGGAACGCTGGTCAGCAGCCGGCGCAGATCCGTGTAGTGCCAGGATTCGATCCGCCTCGTGGGCAGCCCTGCCTTGACCTGCTCCAGTGCGTTGTCGCGCCGCACCATCACGCTGCCGTCGCCCGGCAGTTCCGAAAGGCAATCGGCAAACGCCTCGACGAGCGCCGCTTCGGCCGGTGTTCGCTGCGGTACCGGATGAATGTTCATGATGGACACCTATGCCGCCTCGCCGACCATGCCGGCGTAGCCGTTCTCCTCGAGCTCCACCGCCAGGTCCTTGCCGCCGGAGCGGACCACCTGGCCCCTGAACAGGACATGCACGCTGTCGGGCACGATATGTTCGAGCAGGCGCTGGTAATGGGTGATGACGATGATGGCGCGATCCGGCGAACGCAGCGCGTTGACGCCGTCCGCGACGATCTTCAGCGCATCGATGTCCAACCCGGAATCGGTCTCGTCGAGCACACAGAGCCGGGGCTCCAGAAGCTTCATCTGCAGGATCTCGGCGCGCTTCTTCTCGCCTCCCGAAAAGCCGACGTTCAGCGGGCGTTTCAGCATCGCCATATCGATGTCGAGGGCGGCGGCGGTCTCCCTCACCCTCTTCATGAATTCCGGAATCTTGAGCGGCTCTTCGCCGCGCGCCTTTCTCTGGGAGTTCATCGCCACCTTGAGAAATTCCATCGTCGCGACGCCGGGAATTTCCATCGGATACTGGAATGCCAGAAAAACGCCCTTGGCCGCACGCTCGGCAGGATCCATCTCGAGGATCGACTGTCCGTCGTACAGGATGTCGCCTTCCGTCACTTCGTAATCGTCGCGACCCGCAAGGACGTAGGACAGAGTCGACTTCCCGGACCCGTTCGGTCCCATGATTGCGGCAACTTCGCCGGCCCTGACGGACAGGGTGAGTCCGCGGATGATCTCGGTACCGGTCGAGGCGATGCGCGCGTGAAGGTTCTTTATTTCAAGCATCTGGTCCGTCTTCTCTCAAATCTGGGCGCCCGATGGGGCAGTGAACGAGGTGTCGATGACATTGCCGGTGTTTCTGACGTCGTGATGATGCCGCCGGAAGGCGCCGGCAGCTGAGCAGGCTGGCTCGGGACTGCCGCTGGTCATCAGCCGACGCTTCCTTCGAGCGAAATACCGATCAGTTTCTGCGCCTCCACGGCGAATTCCATCGGCAGTTCCTGGATGACCTCCTTGACGAAGCCGTTGACGATCAGGGCCACCGCCTCCTCCTCCGGAATGCCGCGCTGCATGACGTAGAACTTCTGGTCCTCGGAGATCTTCGAGGTGGTCGCCTCGTGCTCGAACTTGGCCGTGGCATTCTTGGCTTCGATGTAAGGCACGGTATGCGCGCCGCAGCGATCGCCGATCAGCAGCGAATCGCAGTTGGTGAAATTGCGTGCATTGGCCGCCTTGCGGTGCGCCGACACCTGGCCGCGATAGGTGTTCTGCGAAAAGCCGGCAGCGATTCCCTTGGAGATGATCCGGCTGGTCGTGTTGCGGCCGAGATGGATCATCTTGGTGCCGGAATCGACCTGCTGATGGCCGTTCGACACCGCAATCGAGTAGAACTCACCCCGCGAATCGTCGCCGCGCAGGATGCAGGAGGGATACTTCCAGGTGATCGCCGACCCGGTCTCGACCTGCGTCCACGACACTTTCGACCGGTCGCCGGCGCACATCGCCCGCTTGGTCACGAAATTGTAGATCCCGCCCTTCCCCTCGGCATCGCCCGGATACCAGTTCTGGACGGTGGAATATTTCA